>CALDJV010000405.1 GCA_937899305.1 uncultured Cytophagaceae bacterium | reverse complement strand
CTAAACCGAAGCTGCAGCTTGCTGCGCTGAGCTCTGCTTTAGCTAAATGCTCAAAACATTCCATCCTCACCCAAAGCCAACGCGCTACCTACGGATGTCAGTGATCATTTTTAACGGCTCCATTACTCAAGTTCTTAACGCTGACAGACTAAATGCCGAGTCTAGCTGACGCATTCACAGCTGTATCTCGTGTGAGATTTCCAAAGAAAATCACTGCGAAAGGTCAGTTCTTAATTGTAATAACATTGCCATATATACCAGATCTTTCCTTCGTTATTCGGAGTTCATTGATCGATATTCAAAATTCATTTAATTCTTAACTGAATGACATTGCCATATAGCCGTACCAGATCCTTCCTTCGTCAGGAGAACTTTAACCATAGAGTTTACTTCTCCCAAACCAGCTTGCCTCATAAAATATAGGTCATTTATCACGTTATTGAGCGACTATGCTATTTATCACGTATCTTTGTTGAATTGTTACTATTTTCCAGAAAAATAGTACTACTGTATTTATAAAATAGTCTACCCAAAATATGAAGCTGCTAAAACCCTTCCTATTATTGATTACCTTTGGTATTGTATCTACCCTACCTACCCATCTAAAAGCACAGTCTTGGAAAAAACTCGTGGCTGGAAAAGATTATGAAACCCACTCTTTTCTATTGAAGCTGAAGTCTAAGGCCAACTTTTCGGTAAGAAAACAATCCATTTTTGCGGCTTCTTTTCAAGATCAGCTTACCGTGATTAAAGGGAAAATAGCTCCTATATTTCCTCATTACCAACCCCCATCACCAGCCCTTCGTACCCACCAACCAGGGCTTCCCAAAGCACCTGATTTGTCCTTATTATATCGTATTGACTTCCAGGCCAATATATCGGTGTTGGAAGCCATGCAACAACTCAATAATCCAGAATTGATTGAGTATATGGAGCCTAGTTTCTTGCACACTACACAAATGCTGACTCCCAACGATCCATTGTATACCGATCAGGAGAGTTACCTAAAAAAAGTTCAAGCCGACTTGGCCTGGGACATTACGCAGGGATCTTCGGAGGTCATCATTGCCATCACCGATACCGGACTGGATATGGACCATCCCGATTTGGTCAATAATATTTACCGAAATTCGGACGAAATTGATGAAAATGGAATTGATGATGACAATGATGGTTATGTAGATAATGTACTGGGCTGGGACTTTATCGGAGCCTCGTTGGATAGTCCCAATCCTGATAATAATCCCGATATTGGGGCCAACGGTCAGGCACATGGTACCCACGTCACTGGGATTATTGGCGCATCGTTGGGCAATAATATAGGTATTGCCGGCATTGCGCCCAATTGTAAGTTATTGATTATCAAGATTGGGGACGATTCGGGGGTGAATAAAGTAGCCCGAGGATATGAAGCCATTGTATATGCCGCCGATCAGGGCGCCCACATCATCAATGCTTCTTGGGGAGGGGTCTCTAATTTGCACTCCAAGGTAGAGCAAGACGCCATTACCTACGCCACCAGCAAAGGGGCTTTGGTCATTACCTCAGCCGGAAACACCAATAGCGATGCGTTGTACCAAGACCCTTCGGCCTACCAATTTGTTATGAGTGTAGCCAGTGTAAACAACCAGGATGCCAAGTCTGGATTTAGCAACTACGGAAAAAACACCGACCTGAGCGCTCCTGGTGAAAGCATTATGAGTACGGTAGCCGATGGACGATACAATGTACTCCAGGGGACCTCGATGGCATCAGCTATAGTAGCAGGGGCTGCCGCGTTGGTAAAATCAAAATACCCTAAGGCTACCGGACTCCAGATTGCCGAAATTTTGAAAGCAACCAGTGATGACATTCAGAGTTTGAACCCTGGTTTTATAAATGATTTGGGCAAAGGTCGCTTAAATATCTTGCGAGCCCTCACTGAAGGGAACCTACCAGCGATTAGAATGACTGAAATACCTACTTTGGAAGAGAATAACAATGTTCTTCAAATATCGTCTACCTTTACCAACTTGTTAGCCAATACCACCGATCCGGTGACCATCAAAGTAAGTGGAGAAAGTAGCTTTTTTGAGATCAACGAAGACAGCCTTACTACCTCTTCCAGCCTTGACTCATTGGGCACTTATAATAACAGCAATGCCCCTCTGGAACTGAAATTGAAGGCCAATGCACCTCGTCATTGGATTACTACCCTTGCTTTTACTTATCGGGCTGGTACGTATCAGGCTACCGAGTATCTCACCGTAAAATTGCGTTCTAACGACTACCTTACGGTAGAAAAAAACCAGGTAAAAGTAACCTTGAGCGATTATGGCCGAATCGGTAACGATGAAAACCTCAATTATTTACAGGGAGAGGGTTTGGTATACAAAAACAATCGCCTCTTGTTTTCTTCGGGTCTCATGATCGGTAAAAGTGCTACCCAGTTGGTAGATGCGGTGCAGTCAGATGAAGCTCCTTTGCTATTTCACGATCATTTTACTCCTATTCAACCCATTACTGCCATTACTCAACCCAAATTGGCCGACTTTGAATATGAAGGAATCGTAACGGATGCCAATGCAGGCGATCGTCGTCTGGGTCTGGAAATCAAAACCCGTTATTATATTTGGAACAAGCCTCCCAACGATAAATTTTTGGTGTTGGAGCATACCATTACCAATACCAGCAACGAAACCCACGAAAACCTATACGCAGGTTGGTTTTCTGACTGGGACGTAAACCCAGCCTCGGGTGGTAATAATTTGAACCTGGCTCGTTGGGATGAAACTTTTAAATTGGGATATGTATATAGTATTGAAGACGAAACCGCCAGCTTTGGGGGAGTTGCGCTCGTGTCTAACGATTTGGCTCCGGCTTATTATGCTTTAGTGAATCAAAATATCAGTGGAAACGAGAATATACTTTCTGACGGGTTCAGTAACGCTGAAAAATTCAAAACACTTTCCTCGGGCACCACTAATAACATCGCTCCAGTGTCAGGGGCTACTGATGTGAGTCAGGTAGTAGGTGCGGGTCCATTTACGCTGGAACCCAATGCCTCTACCACCATTACCTTTGCCTTTGTAGTGGGTGATAATCTAGAAGATGTTCAGACGCAAACCGAGACCATCCAACAGCTCCTCAATGGGGTGAGCAATCTTGCTACTACCCTGAAGGCCAAAAATCGCCTGGAGATTCGCCCCAATCCAAATGAGGGATCATTCCAGGTAAAAACTGGTGGAATACTGATCAAAGACATCCAAATCGTAAGCCTCCAAGGTCAGTTGATTTTGGAAAAAAGCCTGGTAAATGATACCAAGCTTCCGCTTCAGCTCAAAGGCCTTGCGAGTGGGGTTTATCTCTTGCAAGCCTCTACCAGTATTGGTCTGATTACCAAAAGGATCATTGTGAGATAGCCTAGTACACTGGGCACTGGTTTATTCAAACACAATCATCAGTTGATTTTTCTCTACATTTTGTCCCTGTTTTACCTTAATAGCTTTGACTTTACCGTCAGCGGGGGACTTGAGCACATTTTCCATTTTCATGGCTTCCAAAATCAACAATGAGTCACCTTTACTTACTTCGTCGCCCTCGGCTACATTGATGCTCAAGATCAACCCTGGCATGGGGGCTTTGATATCATTGACTTTATTTTGGCTTAGGTTATCCATCCCCAGGCGCTTAAGGAGCAAATCCAGTTTATCTTCGGCGTTCACCGTATACCGATGACCATTGATTTGCAAGGTAAATGCTTTGGTTTGATAATCTGCCTTGAGCACATCTACCTGGTACGATTGATTCTGATGGATAATGTGAAAACTGTTGGCTTGTTGGGGCAATATATCCCAGGCAAATGCCTCACCATTGAGTTTCAAAGCTTCTTTGTCGCGGGTTACTTCAAAAGTTTTTCCTTCTTTTGGGTTGGCTTGTATCGAGTTTACAGTGATCTTTAACATTTTATCTATCAAATAATATTTTTAATTCATTATTATTGGGTAGTAAGTAAAACGGAAAAAATAAACTAATCCAAATTTGATGTAATATCTAGTTGCTAGACGACGAAAAAAATCTTTGCGTAGCCAAAGCTACGGAACTATTTTTTGAAGAAGTATAGCGACGAGAGATAAGTCAAATGGATTAGGTTATTGATGTAGTTTTACTAAGTATACTTCGGATGTTCTATTTTGTTTTCAAAGCTAGCAAACATCTGTGGGTAGTCGAGCATCTGATCACAAAATAGCGCATAAATGTCGGAAAATATATTGCATTTTAACATAAAAACATATTCTTGGTCATTAGTGAGCGGCAAGCATTTTGATTAAGAGGCATATTGCCCAAAAA
>CALDJV010000404.1 GCA_937899305.1 uncultured Cytophagaceae bacterium | reverse complement strand
ATTATTTAAGAAACAATTAGATCAATAATACTTTTACCAAGTTTTCAATATTTTCATATTGTATAATTTAGAAGTCATATTGACTCCTTGGTTTGATGATATTTGGTGTGGCTTGAAGGTAAAAAAAAAGTGCATCATCCTCAGGATGATGCACTATAATTATTTTCTAAAAACATTCAAAGTACTATTCCTGAACTACTCCCATTTGACTAAATTTGTCAATGCGGGTATTGACCAATTCCTCAGGAGATTTCTTATTGAGTTTTTTCAATTCTTTCAAGATGGCTTGCTTTACCGACTGATACGTCGTAGCTGGGTCAGCGTGGGCTCCTCCCAATGGTTCGGGAATAATTTGATCTACCAAACCAAAACCTTGCATGTCGGTTGCGGCCAATCTGAGCGCTTGGGCTGCCTGCTCTTTGTAATCCCAACTTCTCCAAAGAATTGTAGAACAGTTCTCGGGTGAAATTACCGAATACCAAGTGTTTTCCAACATCATCACGCTGTCTCCTACTGCAATTCCGAGTGCGCCTCCCGAGGCACCTTCACCAATCACAATACAAATGACAGGTACTTTGAGCATAAACATTTCTCGAATGTTTTTGGCAATGGCTTCAGCTTGTCCTCTTTCTTCGGCTTCAATACCAGGGAAAGCACCCGGAGTATCGATGAGCGTTACAATCGGTTTGTCAAACTTCTCGGCCAACTTCATCAAACGCAATGCCTTGCGGTACCCTTCTGGGTTGGCCATTCCAAAGTTACGATACTGACGTTCTTTGGTGTTGCGTCCTTTTTGCTGTCCGATAAACATTACGGTTTGTCCGTCCAGGTCCCCAAAACCTCCTACCATCGCCTTATCGTCAGAAATATTGCGATCTCCATGTAGTTCGACAAAGTTATCACATATTTCGTGGATATAATCTAATGTATAAGGACGATTTTGATGACGAGACAATTGCACCCTCTGCCAACGAGTAAGGTTGGCATAAGTGTCTTTTTTCACCTTAAGTATATTTTGCTCGAGCACTTTGATAGCTTCAGCCACATTTGCATCATTTTCAACTGCAAGTTGTTTCATGTCTTCCAGTTTTTGCTCCAGCTCGGCAATAGGTTTTTCGAAATCTAAAAGCATGGTATAATATTTTATTTGCTTTAAGCGGAGCAAAGATAGGTCATAAATGCATGAAGCCCAAAGAAATGTAAGTTAGATTGCGTTTCAGAGGGTGTCTCACCACATCAAAAACACCTGACAATCAGACACTTAACACAAATTCGAAAGCTTAAAAAACAACTATTTCTACGTTTTTTCATCATCAGGTTCTCTGCTTTTTTAACCATTTTTGATCTTTAAATTTTGCAGTATTGTACATTATTGGTGAATAAGTTACGTATAGACTGAAAGTTGAAGGCAAAATATTACATTTGCTCAGCTATTCTTAAGAAACATCGCTTACCTAAACCCAGTATAAACCTGAAAAACACTGTTATCAAGTATGCTAAACTTCCGAACCCTGTTGGCGGGTTGCATGTCTGTCATTATGTTACAAACCGCTTGCACCCAAACCGAAGATGTTACTCCTGATGATGACATCACGGTAGATGGCTCTAATTCTAATAAAGAAGCCATTCTTAAACTATACAACGATGAATATGTCCCTTCTATATTGTCCGACATTGGCTGGACTGGAGACATCAGCTCTTGTACCCCAGGCAGTACTCCCACTACTACTCAAAACAAAGTACTTCAACGTGTCAATTTCTACCGAAAGTTGGTGGGCTTGCCGGGCAACATTGTATTGAATGATACAAAAAGCCAAAAGTGTATGCAAGCAGCCTTGATGTCACGATCCAACAATTCCCTCTCCCACTCCCCTCCTCCTAGTTGGTCTTGTTACACCGACGATGGACTAGAAGCCGCCGGTAAATCAAACTTATCGTTGGGTTCTGCTGGTTCGCGAGCCATCGATTCTTATATTAGAGATGCGGGATCGGGCAATTACTTCGTAGGGCATCGTCGTTGGATACTATACCCCAAACTAGCCGAAATAGGCACCGGAGATACTGACCGTAGCAATGCATTGTGGGTAATTGGTAGTTTTGGTTCAGTACCTGATAACATGCCCGAGTATGTAGCTTATCCACCCAACGGGCACATGCCTCAAGACCTGGTGTACGATCGTTGGTCTTTTTCTATTCCTGCCGCCGACTTTGACAATGCCACCATTACGATGACCGATGCCAGTGGCAATGCAATCAACTTGCAACAAGAACAACTCAACAATGGCGGGTTTGGCGACCGAACCATTGTGTGGGTACCCGAAGGAATCGATACCCAGTCTACCGAAGACATCACTTACAATGTGAAGATAAGTGGGGTAATATTGAGTACCGGAGAAACCAAAGAATTTACCTACGAGGTTACTTTATTCAAAGCGCAGTAGTACCTCATTCTGGTATTCTGCCCGTGGAAGTGCCCTTGAACTCATTAATTATATTTCATAGAAAGTCGGTGTAATCACCGACTTTTTTTTATATTTCATCAACAAATATTTTGGCAACTTAAGTCTTATACTTTATGAATAATCTCTACAAAAACAGGTATTTCAAGTATCTGATTTACGGTTTTTATTTTCTCTTTTTCACTCAGTTAGTCTTACCTAACGCTTCTTGGGCCCAATCATCTCCTAAAAAAATTTTTCGGTATAATCAAACCGGAGGACTTACCTCATTGGATCCGGCATTTGCCAATAAAAGGGCCAATATTTGGGCGGTTACCCAGTTGTATAATGGTCTTTTTCGTTTTGGACGCAGCAACCGGGTGAAACCCGCCTTGGTACATCAATGGGAGGTAACCGAAGATGGCAAAACGTATACTTTCCGAATCAAAAAAGGAATCAAATTCCACGATAGTGACGCATTTCCAAATGGAAAAGGACGTGAGCTCACTGCGGCTGACTTTGTATACAGCTATCGTCGTATTTTAGCCAAGCATACCCAAAGTCCCGGAGCTTGGATTTTTAAAGACAAGGTACTGCGCAACCCAGATCAATCCATTTCTGATACTTGTTTTCAGGCGCAAGACCGTTACACTTTCAAGATTTACCTCAACCAACGTTTTCAGCCACTTACCCAGATTTTAGCCATGCCTTATGCCCTAGTTGTTCCCCACGAAGCCATCAAAAAATACGGAAAAGCTTTTGGCCAGCACCCGGTGGGCACAGGTGCATTTATGTTTGCTTCTTGGATTCCTCAAAAACGCCTTATTTTTAAGAAAAACCCTCAGTACTGGAAGTTTAACTATGAAGGTAAAAAACTACCCCTGATAGACGAAGTTCGTATTTCGTTTGTGGAAGATCGTCGCAAAGCTTTCAAGTTATTTACCACAGGAGAGTTAGACTTCATTACTGGAATTGTAGAAAATGGGGCCGACTTGCTCCTCAATGAAGATGGAACAGTAAAGAACAAGTGGCTGGGAAAATTTACCGTAGAAAAAGTACCTTACATGAATACCGAATATGTCGGTTTTAACTTTGATCATCCGACTGAAAAAAAACTGTGGAGCAATAAAAAACTACGACTTGCCATGAGCTACGCCATCGACCGTCAGGGTTTGGTCAATCATCTCCGGCATCAAGTAGGTATTCCAGGACATTTTGGCGTAGTGCCACAAGTCATCTCCTACAGCACACACGCCAGTGGATATGTATACAATATCATCAAAGCCCGAAAATTACTAAAGGAAGCTGGTTATCCAGCTGGTAAAGGCTTGCCCACTCTCACGCTACATACTTATTTGGCTGATAAAAAACTAGCCAAATACTTGCAATCTCAATGGAATTATATTGGACTAGATGTGAAGATTGCTTTCGATAAATTTGCCCAACACCAACAAAAAGTAGACAACGGAAAAGCAGGTATTTTTAGGGCATCTTGGTTGGGTGATTACCCCGATCCTGAAAACTACCTGGCCTTGTTTTATAGTCGAAACTTTTCACCGGTGGGCCCCAACAAAACGCATTACCAAAATCCCAAATTTGACCAATTGTTTGAAGAAGCACGAACTTCTAAAAACCTGTTTACTCGTTACACTGATTATCGTAAGATGGATCAGATCATCATGGATCAAGCAGTAGTCATTGTATTGTACTATGACGAAAATGTATGGCTCAAACAAAACAACATTCAAGGGCTCACCACAAACCCAATGAATAACCTACACCTTGAGAGCGTAAGTATCAAGTAAAAGCCATTTTGTTTTAATTGTACTTATCTAAGCTCGACTTTGGCCTTATGTAGCATATGTTAAAATATGCTGCATATGCT
>CALDJV010000403.1 GCA_937899305.1 uncultured Cytophagaceae bacterium | reverse complement strand
TAAAATTGGTAGTTTAAGGGGGAACAGGCAAACCGGTTTAGGCTATGGACTAAAATAGACTACCAACTACTGACTCCGAACTCCTAACTACCAACTAAAGAAAACTATGGACCGTCGACCGTGGACTAAAAAATCTATGGACTAAATAAAACTACTTATCAAACCCTTCCCAAACCACTTCTATTCCCAAAGGTTGGGCAATGATTTGTGCAATCCGCATGCTGCGGTCATATACCGAATCGCGCACAAATTGGGTGACGATGTTGTCGGGGTGCCCAGAGCTTACCTCAAACAAACGGTGTGCTTGGACCGATTTGCCGCGAATGGTCTGAGCTGCTTTTAGCTTCACCAACACCACACCCGATAAGCTGGTCATTCGCCCCCCACTTACTTTCCCTTGAATGGCAATGCATTGAATATCGTTTGGGGCGAAGGTGAACCCCTTGTTTTTGCGATGTTGTACATACAATTGTTGTGAGTCGGTGCGAATTAGAAAGTCAGAGAGGAGGTTGCTAACAGTCCAAGCAACAAACCCAAGCCACACCAACCCAAATAACGACATCATTGCGTAGGTACTGGCTACATTTTTGTCTTTAGGAACACTGAGCCCAATCAACAGTAAAAAACCTCCTACCCCGAAGAAAACCCCAATAAACAATAGCCAGTTTTTGAGTTTAAACCCTGGTTTTCGGGTCATCGATACGCCTGTTTTGGTTGCTTGAAAGGCATATTGCGCAATGATTTCCAATTCGGGACCAATCTTGGACTGGTTGGCCAAGGCTTGTTGCCTGAGTTGCTCAAAGTTTGCCTGCTCGTCCAAGGTGTTTTTTCCTTGCCGGGAAAATTCAAATGTTTCTACCCTTTGGTCTTTGGAAGGACTGATATCATAACAGTCCAGCCCCCAATGAAGCGCATAGGGACGCAGCCAATCAAAAAACTCAGCGGGGGTATCCGGAATTCCAATCAAAAAAGCATTGATGAAGGCTTCTTTGCGGCCATTGCGCCAAAACTGCACCTGAGCTACTTGTTGACCAACCATGGCTACCCGAATTTTAAGGCGTTTGAGGCGGCGACGCTTGGTATTGGCTCGAACATAGGCCCCGTTGACGGTAAAGATACCTTCGGGAGTAAAAGATATTTTGTTGCGATGCCGCCAGAAAGGTTGGCGCGCTATCGCGATGAAACCAAGACAAAGTATAACGCTCAGGGCCAGCACAATGATGACCGCCAATATAATGAATACTGGATGCCTAATCTGAAACGAAAGGGCAATGAAAAGTGCGATGACCACCGTATTCAATATACTATTGGTAATCAGCGAAACAAGTGCCGTGCTGCGACCCTCAAAAACCAGTTGATTTGGTGACTGCTGGGACTGGAGGGTGAGTTGGTTTGGGGCAAACAACCAGGCGAAATATTGGATGATTCTTTTTTTCAAAATGTAAGTGTTTCAGATTGTTATTTTAGTTCAATTTATTGTACAAACCCCTCCCAGACTACTTCTACCTCGAGAGGTTGCGCAATGAGACGGGCCACCCGCATACTACGTTCGTATACTGCATCACGTACCGATTGGTTATCCAATTTTTCGGGTCGTCCAGAATCTACCACCAATAGGCGTAGTTCCTGCACTGGTTTATTTTTAAAAGGTACCTCGTCTTTCAATTTTACCACAATGTCAGCATTGAGAATGGTTACCCGGCTTTGATGGATTTTGCCTTGAATGACCAAGCATTGAATATTAGAATGCTCAATTGTAATTCCTTTGTTTTTCCGAGTTTGAAAATACAATTGATGCTTGTTGACTCGGACGAGAAAGTCAGATAGTACGTCGTTGAGCGATACAATACTAAAAATAATCCACAAAAAGGCAATGCAGCCAATAAATACATAAATGCCAGTAAGATGATCATCGGTCTGAGGAAGAGCCTTTAATATAAGCAAAAGTAAAAGCCCTAGACCTCCCAGAAAAGAACCCAGAAAAAACAGCCAACTTCTCCGTTTGAAGCCTGGCCTTCTTTGTATCAAAACGGTGTTGTTTTTTCTGTGAAAAGCATATTTGGCTATGATTTCGGGCTGAGCGCTTATTTGGAGTTGATTGGTCAGGGCCGTTTGCTCAAGTTGGTCATAAGGGGTATCTTGGGCTAATTCATTTTTGCCTTGTTGCCGAGTAAATTCAAATGTGCCTGTGTTTTGACTTTTAGAAGGACTGATGTCATAGTAGCTCAAACCCCAATGGAAGGCATAAACTCGGAAGTGGTCAAAAATTTCACCCCTCGTTTGGGGCATCTCCATAAAAAAAGAACTGATGAAATGCCTTTTCTTATTATTGAGCCAAAACTGTAGGTGGGTTACTTGTGGATTGATTTTTTCGAAGCGCACCTTCAATGCTTGGATGTGTTGCATTTTGGTATTAATGGGAACACCCCCTCCGTTGGTAGTAAAAATACCCTGAGGGGTAAAGTTGATCCGTTTACGGTGTTGCCAGAAGGGTTGATATACCATGGCTACTAGCCCTATGCCAAAAGCAATGAAACCGCCCAACATCAAAAAAACAAACAGCACCACCAAAAGGGGAGGAGTTATTTGGAAGATGATGAAGGTGGCCGGAATTGCCATCGTAGTCAAGGCCCCCAAGCCATTGATTAACAAAGTTTGAAACGCTTTGCTGTGTCCTTCAAAAACTAGTTTGCCTTGCGAGGCTTCAGTATTGAACGTAAGCACATTGCCAGCAAATAACCATTCAAAATATTGCTTGAGGTGTTTTTTCAAAATGTAAGCAATTAGTTAGTACTCATTATTATATTCATACCATCTCCAGGGGATTTGAGTTGCATTTTGTAAACGTTCGGCTACTTCTTGACCGTTTTTTTGGGCACTGGCTTTCATCAATGGCAACAATTCTTTGACGCTGGCAGTAAGCGAAGTACGTAAATCAAGGCTGGAATGAAATATAAAAATCTCTATAGGCTTATGTTTAGGAGGTTCATCCTTCAATCTTAGGTATAGTTTACTGATTACTCCTGGCCCCCCGCGATATTGTCGAAAAACTTTACCTACCAGTTGCCATTGGATGATTTCATCAAAGCGGTATTGATAGGTTTTTTTACGGTTTTTATGAAAGGTAATTATTTTTTTATTCAAATTGATCACCAATATCTCTTTAGAAAACAAGGCAGACTTAAGTAAAGAAAAAGCGCCCAACACGAAAACCAAGAATAATAGCACTATCCAAATGTAAGAGGGTTGATTTTCTTGGATGCCCATCACCGCCACCAAACCAGTAAAAAATACCAGGGTGGCAAACATAATCAGTGTACCCGCAATATATAAACCCCGAAACTTATACAATTTACGAATCGTCCACAGGTCGTTTTCAAGGGTTAATTGCAAATCATTGGAGTATTCAAAAGGCTGAGTGAGTGTTGATTGATCATTCATGAGGTTGCTTTCTTTTACTAAACTATTTTTAAATGGTTCCGCCTTTGGCTGATTGTTAAATGGTTAAATGGCTGCGCGAGGCGATACACTATCGTATTATTGATTGTTGATGTTTGATTGTTCCGCGAAGCGATGATTAAATTCTTGTTTTCGCAAATATGATCATAATTGAACTGAGCCTTGGTGAGCTCAGCTAATTGTTCCGCCTTGCGCTACCGTGTACTGGACTGAAAACCAATTATTCCGCTTTGCGCTACCGTGGACTATGGACCGTCGACTGTGGACTAAAAAAACTATGGACTTGAAAGCAAAAACTACCAACTACTGACTACCAACTCCCAACTAGAGAAACCGTGGACTAAACAAAACTCCTAACCAGAAAACTTAAATAGCCTCTGAATACTTTTTCCTAATTTTTTCATTTTGTTCCAAAAGAAGTTGAATTGCCCAAAGATAAAAGCATAGACCAATAGCAATGCTTGATAAGCCGGGAAAATAAAGATAAGGTATAGTGTAGTTTTTACCCAACCAGGGGTAGCGTCGGTAAACCCTACCAACTGGAAAAAAAAGCCTTTGATGTAAACTACAGTAGACCCAGTGAGGCCAAATACAATAAAAATAAGTAGAATTTGGAAGTCACTTTCTACTCCCCACCTTTCTTTCAATTTTGCGTACCAATGTTTTTTAGGGGTAGGGGCCGCTTCGGGAAAATTTTTAGATTGATGTTGCTCCATTGGGGTAGCGTGTTTTGGTATAGTTTATCAAAACCAACTTAGCAATTATTATGATGAGTAAAAAACAATGGTCGAAATCATTTTTCATAACCATCGGGTGTATATTTTGGACATTTACCCTGAGCTTTGCCCAAGAACCACAAAAACAATCGAATGGTATCTATCAATTTGTTGACAAATCGGGGAGAACAATCAAAAAATTAGGAAAGTGGAAGCAGGCTTCATCGTTTCGAATGTATGGAGGCCATTATGCAGTGGTGAAGGATGACGAGGGCAACAAGTATTATTTGACCAAATCAGGAAAAGCATACAAATTAGCTCGTGGATTGCAAAGACTTACCAAGGATAAAGAAGCGGTTATCTTTACCCCACATTTTTTAAACCAAACTGGTTATCGCAAGCTTTTTTTACATCCTCAACTAAAAATAATCATCATTGACCGGAGTATTTGTCAGACAGAGCGTAATGAAGTACAAGCATTGATGGCGGAGATTACAATCTTTAAACAATTGGAAGTGTTAGATGTAAGGCTGGGAGACCTAAAGGCAATACCCAAAGAGATAGGACAACTCACCCAGTTGAAATATCTAAGACTAGAAAATCAATGTTTGGAACGTATTCCTTCGGAAATTGCTCAACTTAAGAACTTACAAGTATTAGAATTATCCGATAATCAGATCCAATATTTGCCTTCTGCCATTGGTCAATTGACTCAATTACAGGAGTTGAACTTATCAAGGAATTCGTTGGTGAGAATTTCTGCTAGCATTGGCCGACTCAGAAAACTTCAGAAATTGAACCTATACTGCAATCGTGTGTCCTTCAAACAATATACTTCAGAACGCGCTGCGCTACGGTATTGGAAATTGAGGAATAAGCCCTCGAGCCTCAAAATACTGCCCAAAACAATTTTACAATTATCGAGTCTAAAATCATTGAACTTATCGGAGAACAAAGGTTTGAAAATGAATAATATACGAAGCCAACTTCGTCTCAAACTTCCTCATTGTATCATCCATTTACCCCATTCACGCAATAGGTTCTAGAGAAAGCAAAATTTGCAGTTACTTATGATTATTCATAAAGTTTAGATGATATATTTGCTCATAGTTAGTGAATGAAGTTGAGACAACTTCTATGTTTAAAATATTCGCACTATGAGCTTTAAAGATAATTTTTCGAAACAGGCCAGCCTATACGCCCGCTATCGGCCTGTATATCCTCAGGAGTTGTATGATTTTTTGCTTGAGCGTGTATCCCAAAAAGCGGTAGCCTGGGATTGTGCCACTGGAAATGGTCAGGTAGCCAAAATATTGGCTCAATATTTTGACCGGATCATTGCCACCGATGCCAGCAAAGCACAAATAGACCATGCCGTACAACTACCCAACATTACTTATCAAGTGGCCACTGCCGAAGATTCAGGCTTGGCCAACAATTCAGTGGATTTTATTACCGTAGGACAAGCCGCGCATTGGTTTCGCTTATCCAGGTTTTACGAAGAAGTACAACGGGTAGCCAGGCCAAACGCGATGTTGGCCATTTGGGGATATGGTTTGGGGTATTTTGCCCCTGAAGTGAGTAATGCCACTGGTTTGAATCAAATCATACAGGCGTTTTATACCCAAAAGGTAGGGCCTTACTGGGATGAAGAACGCCAACACCTGGACAATGCTTATGAAACAATTATTTTCCCTTACGATTTGATTTCGGCTCCTGCGTTTAAAATGCATTTGGATTGGTCGTTGCAAGATTTAATTGGGTATCTGAAGACATGGTCTAGTGTGCAAAAGTATTTGGTACAACACAATCGCAATCCGGTAGATTTGCTCGCACCTCAGCTTTCGGAGGCCTGGGGAGAGCCTAACAAGGTTCGTACCATCACTTGGGATGTTTATCTGAAGTTTGCCAAGGTGAAGTAGGTATTTTATTGTTTCGTCTTCGGCTCATTGTTGTATTTTTCTATTGTTGGTTCCTTCGGCTTCGCTCAGGACTAAAGGTTCCGCTTCG
>CALDJV010000402.1 GCA_937899305.1 uncultured Cytophagaceae bacterium | reverse complement strand
CTAAGTACAAAAAGATTGGATACAACATCCAATTATTTACTTGCGAACTTCAATTTTATCGCTGCCAATCAAAATAGGGTTATCGTGGATACGTCCTTCTTCAGGGCCATTTTCTAATTTTAGCACACCACGAGGACAAACTGCCGAACAAATACCACAACCTACACAAGATGAACGCACAATGTTTTGTCCCTTTTGAGCATACGCACGTACGTCAATTCCCATTTCGCAATAGGTAGAGCAGTTTCCACAAGAAATACACTGGCCACCATTGGTAGTAATGCGGAACCTGGATTTGAAGCGTTGTACAATACCCAAATAAGCCGCCAAAGGACAACCAAAACGACACCATACTCTATTGCCCATCAAGGGATAAAACCCAGTACCTACTACGCCAGCAAATGCCGAACCGATCAAAAATCCATAGGCTTTTTGTACTTGGTAGGTATCCATAAATAATACTCGTGAGGAACCACTAAAAAAGGTATAAAGGGTAAGCCCGGTCATCAACACCGCAAACACCAATACCGAATGAATAAGGTAACGCTCTATCTTCCAGGCTTTCACGGATTTATCGGATAACTGACGGTAAGGGTCACCCAAAGTTTCGGCCAAGCCACCACAACCACACACCCAGGAACAATACCACCGTTTACCAAAGAAATAAACCATGATAGGTACCACCAATAAAAACAAGGCAATGCCCCAACCAAGCATAAAAATACCTACGGTACCAGCCTGAGTCATCTTCTCAATATTGAACTTAAAGAAAAAGTCGTAGTCGAGGGGCCAGATATTCTTGAAGTCCATATAGGGTTGGTTGAAGCGTACCAAAATTTCAGGAATCAAAAAAGCAAAACTTACCTGGAAAAATAGTACTGAAGCCGTCCTTATCAATTGATATTTATTATGACGATATTTGCTGAACATCCGCACTCCCATCACAATCATAGCCACGCAATACAAAAATCCGTACAAAAACCATTGGCTTGCCGCGTTTCCGCTTAGTGCTTTGCTCACTGGGTCTACCATCAACACCCAGCTGGTGATGTATTCGGGAAACCAGTACAAGAAAATGTAAAAACTAATCAGGAAGCTACCCACCAATATCCCAATCCAGCCTCGTGAAGTACCCGCATGAGTAAAGACTCCGTTGTTTCTGATTCCAGGAAAGCCCTGAAATAACTTGGGAATCAAGTATATCAGCCCTCCTAATACGGCCATTACAAGGGTCAGAGTCAACCATAAGGGAGAATTGGAGGCCACCAGACCTACATCAGATGCTTTAGTAATGGCAAACAACAGGTCTTTGATGTTGTAGCTACTAAACCCTTGGTCTTTGACTACTGCCGCATTGATTTCACTGATTTTAGGCGCAATTTGCCCTTTTAATTCTCCGGCCGACTTGAAACTTTTGCCATACAACCAGTTGGTGTAGTCTTTTAACTTTTTATTTTTGATATCATTGGTTTCGGTTCCTTTAGGATACAGCCCGTCGATGGTTGCTTCTTCATATTTTTTGTACCCTTGCTCGGCCAGTTGGCTCAATTCGGCATCGGTAAAGCCGTATTTTTGCATAATGGCTTTATTGGCTTGCTCAAAACCTCCCCGTAGGTTGGCTACAAAAGAAAACTGGTCACTGAATTGTCGGCGAAACATCACCTCTACGTGGGGGCGCAATGCTTCCTTTTTGGCAGCGTTTTTCTTTTTGTCGTAATCTAAGGTCACCTTATTCAGTACCTCATCACTCAACTGGTATCGTCCTAAACTAAGGGTGGCTATGAAGGCAGCAAACCCCAATAGAAAAATCCCTAATCCTATTTTTTGAATAATGTTCATTGATTTTTTTAAGCTTATAGATTCTTGATTTATAATAGATAGTTGGTAGTGTATAAAGTCTGCTTGACTTCAAGGGTAGAAAATTTACCTTCTTTTGTTTATTGCATCCGATCAAGCATTTTGCGCTTTTCGGTTAAATATTCGGGCCCAGCTGCGTTTCTTCAACTGAATGTTACTTCCCGTTTGTTGATTATACTCAGCCACAATAGCAGGCTCGTGTTGTTTGTAAAATTCCGGATCAAAATTAGCGTCTCTTAGGTGGGTCATTACATAGTCAATACTGCGCTCTTCCTTTATCCAGCGGTCGCATACCTCATGCCGAAGCCGTATGCCAAATACATTGATTCCCAGTAATCTCTTGTTTTCTTTGTTGTATACCAAACGTAGACAAATCTTTCCATTGGAATGCTCCCAATAATAGGTGGCTTCGTCGTCGCGCAGTTGGTTCCATACCCAGCCGTAGGTTTGGTATTCAATATCAAAAAACTTGGCAGAGTTGAACCATATTCCTGGACTGTATGAAGTTCGTTTGCCACAAATGGTTTGGGCCAACGCTTCTCCCATCATTCGACCAGTATACCAGACTTGCTCAAGCGGGCGACGGTTTGGAAAGGGATCGCTAAACTCGGCACAATCCCCCAAAGCATACACATCGGGTACATTGGTTTCCAGAAAACGATTCACTACGATACCACGGTTGAGCTCGATGTTGGAATCCTTCAAGAAATCGGTATTGGGCTGTACCCCAATGGTAAGGCCCAAAAACTGACAGTCTAACACTTCGTCATGATTGGTAATAATTTGCTTTACCTTTCCATTACTGTCTGGAATAATCTCTTTCAACTCAGTTTGTAACTTTAACTTTACATGATGGTCGTCGATCATATGGCGATTGATCAAACTCCCCTCTTCTTTGGGCATTACTCCGGCCCAAAACCAATCTTCTCGTACCAAAAAAGTGACATCAATATTGCGAGTTTGCAGCATTTCGGCCATCTCAACTCCAATGAGCCCTCCCCCCACAATGACCGCACTTTTAATTCCTTTGGTATTTTGCTCCATCATTTCCAGGTCTTGCAGGCTGTATAACCCCTGCACACCCTTGGAGTCTACTCCTGGCCAACCAAACTTACGAGGCTTAGAGCCTACTGCCAGTACCAGCACATCATAATCCAGCGTTTCGTTCTGATTGAGATATAAAGTTTTTTTGTCGGTATCTACGCGCTGCACATAGGCTTTTTTTAGACCAATGCGGTTTTTTTCCCAAAACCAATTCTCGTAAGGTTGGGTTTCTTTCAGGCGCATGTGCCCCATGTAAATGTACATCAAGGCAGTACGAGAATAGAAGTAGTCCGATTCGGCCGAAACTACCGTGATCCGGTGATCACTGTTTTTTCGAATGTGTCGGGCAGTAGTAATTCCAGAAATTCCATTTCCAATGATTACGACGTGTTTCATGTATTTTTAAGGGCTATAGTAGGGACTTATTGTACAATTATCGTATTGAATATAATTTAACATATTCACCAAATCAATACAATTAAATTACTAAGATTTGGCAAATTTAAAATCAAATATTTTAAAGATTGTTTATCTTTAGTTGGTGGCAACAGTTTCTCTAACTTAACTGCAATATAATTGGTTCACCGCTCTTACAATGTCAGTTGGGTGACAGTAAATCGCTTTTCTAAAACAAATCGTAAGACACTGTTTTACAATCACTTAATAACAGGAATAAAGCACTATTTATAAAATACTAAAAAGTTGTTAAATGAATTTTCAAGAAGAAATCAACCATCTGTCTTCCTTAATTGCAGAGGACCCTGATAATGATGCCGCTTATTTTGAAAGAGGAGAGTTGTATTTTCGGCAAAAAGCATATGACAAAGCACTGTTGGATTATCAAGTCGCCTGTCAGATCAACCCCGAATACAGTCTGGCTCTACTCGCCCAAGGATACCTTCTTGCCCTCAAGGGTGATGCAGGTTTTAGCCTACCATGTGAAAATGCCAAAAGATTATACCCATCCAATAGCGATGCTTATGGTTGGATCGAACAAATAAAACAATGCACCCAATATATACTCGACCACCCTCCTACCCCTTCTAAATACAACGAGCGCGGTATCAAATTATCAGATATTGGGCTGCAATGGCATGCCATTGAAGATTACACGTTGGGTATTCAAGCAGACCCAAGCCAAGGTTACATTTACTATAATCGGGGGCTGGCTTACAATGAAGTGGAAGCATACCCCTTGGCCATTCCAGACTTTGGCAAGGCCATTGAGCTCGACCCAGAGGACCCCTGGGGCTACAATGACCGGGGAAATTGCTATAATTACCTTGGGCAATATGATTTGGCATTGGTCGACTACCAACGAGGGTTGCAACAAGCCCCAGAAAATAGTGCTTTGTACAACAACCTGGCAGATGTATACTTCACTTTGGAATCGTTTGACCAATCGGTTCATTACTTGAAACAAGCCATCAAGCGTGATGCTCAAAATGTGAGTTATTTGGTTACTTTGGCCGAATTGTACATTTGCATGAATGAGTATACCCAGGTCGTGGTTCTCCTCAAAAGACAGGCAACAGTAATAGAGGAATCAAGTTACGCACTGGTCGCCAATATTTTGAACTTGTTACTTTACACCATTCGTCAACAAGATACTCAGGCACTGGAACAAAAGCTTTTGTTGGCACAGAAGCAAAAAATCGACACCCATTGGAATTTTGATCATTTGGTACGTTGGTGGAAAAAAGATCAAACCTTGACAGAAAATATACGGGAAAAGATCAAAGCATATTTGGATATTGCTGTAGCGCTAGGATAACTTTTCTGATGTTTTTCTCTCTAGTTTATTTCGGTGTTTAAGTATTGACATATAATACTAAATATCAATATACACACTATGAAAAACATCAAAATCTGGACACTATTCGCAGTAGTCGTCTTGGGTAATCACTTTGCTCAATCCCAAAACAAACCCCTTACTTTTAACATCAAATTTGATACAATCCAGGTAGGCCGATACAATCCAATCTCCAAATCCCTGAATTACATCTGCCTGCAAACCCGCTACGGAAACCATCGTTTGATCAATCCTCAAGATGCCCCAAGGCTCATAGGGAAAAAAGTCAAGCAAATAGATTTGGTTTATACGCAGCACCCAAAAAACGCTGATTTTACTCTGCTCAATCAAAAACGCCTGGCTGCGTTGCAAGCAGTAGCACCCCAACTTTTCGAGAACCCCGACATTCATTGGAGTTTGGTTGTTCAAACCAATTGTGACGATGCCAATGCGTCTCAATTCTTGCATGGGTTTACCATTCGGTACCAACCAACAACAGAGGTAAGCTATACGCCTTACGTCAACGAAGGTGAACGCCTGAAACAATTTATAAACGGCGAAATGGTTTTGAATGACTCTACGGTGCTTAAGGTAATGGGTCGTAACCCGGCTTGGAAAAATATGGCCATTGTGGGCGATTTTACCGGCAGTATGACTCCCTACATTGCCCAGATCGTGCTTTGGCATAAACTAAACCTTGGGGTAAATAAAAAGAAAATAAAGCGTTTTGTTTTTTTTAATGATGGAGATCAAAAAGCTGATCAGGATAAAGAAATTGGGGCCACCGGGGGCATTTATCATACCCCACAACTTGCTCTAGATAGTGTCATCAACACCGCAGTGGCCACCATCGAGGGAGGATTTGGTGGAGATGGTCCTGAAAATGATGTAGAGGCGTTGCTATTTGCTCAAAAACAGAATCTAGCTATCCAAAATTTAGTACTCATTGCCGACAACTGGTCTACTATGCGCGATGTAGCCCTGATTAAAGACATTAAGAAACCCGTAAGGGTCGTTTTATGTGGGGTGGTAGGCCCGATAAATGTAGAATACTTGAATTTGGCCTATCGCTCCAAAGGTTCGTTGCACACGATCGAGCAAGACATCAACAACCTAATAAAAGCTCAGGAAGGCACCATCATCCGGATCAATGGTTATCAATATCAGTTGAGTAAAGGGCAGTTTAAACGGATTTAAATAAGAGGTGAAGTAGTCGGTGATTACAAAAATATGGTGATATACTCGAATCTTATTCGGTGGTCTTACCAAAGAGAGACCACCAAAAACGTAGTCAGTGAATAACGAAAGGAGTGATCCATCGAATGGTTGACTTAGAAGTATCAGTCCACCTTGTTAGTAGTTGATTCGAATTCAATCTCTAAAATTTTGTTAAATCTTGAACCCTTTTCATTTTTTTAGATTTTATTAAAGTAGTCATAAGCTCGACTTTGGCCTTTTAAATTACAGAACCCTTCGTGGAAATAGCAGT
>CALDJV010000401.1 GCA_937899305.1 uncultured Cytophagaceae bacterium | reverse complement strand
TTTGGCCAAGCCTTTTGAGCCATTGAACAATGAAGTACTAGAAAAGACTTTGCAAAGCTTGACCGATTTGCTCAAAAACGGAGATCAACGCGTTTTGGAAACACCACCTACCAATCCAGAGGAATTCAAGGCCATGCTTACTAAGGGTTTTATGTTGCTGCTTACTGAAAATGGTTATGATCGCAATGGGGCTTTGCAAACCTTCAAGCTTACTTTTCAGGCACATCAGGCTCGTTTTATGGCTTTTGCACAGGAAGCCAGAGCCATGATGTAGTCAAGGTATCAAAGCCTTGTAAATATAAAAACCGACTTTCCTTTAGTTGTTTAGGAAAGTCGGTTTTTATATGAGTAATCTTTGTTATTAGGGGACATACTAAGCTCCTTTTTTGACAAAAGCCATCAATTCATCAAGATTGGTTACATTTTTAGAACCAATGACCTTGCCTTCACGATCGAGCAATACCGAAGTGGGTGTATCCCGCACTTTGTAGTCAATCATTTGCTGGGCTGCGGCCGCTAGCATCGTGGCCTTGATGCCTTTTTCGGTTTTATAGCTTTTGTTTTGTTCAGGAGTAGCCCCATAATGCATCAACACCACTTTTACCTCCGCTTGTGCTTCTTGAAATGCATTGAGGATTGGATAGAGTTTTTCACAGTATCCGCAGTTGGTTTGAGAAAATACCAGCAAAGTTTTTTGCCCTTTAAAATCTTCCAGTTTTACTTCCTTCCCTTCTTCATTCTTTAGGCTAAATCCAGGGGCTTTGCTCCCCTTGGCAATGGGCTTCATGGCTTCTTCCTGCTCCTTTTGTGCCTTGGCCATTTTATCCATAAAGGTAAAAGTACTCGCGAGTTTTGTTTGAGTAGTTTGTATCTGGGCTTTGTTGAAGAAGGTATAATAAGCAGTAATTGCTACTCCTCCCAAGGTGAGAAATTGTAGGCTAAACAGAGCAAGTAGGGTTGATTTTTTCATTGTATTAATAGGTTATTCGTGGGGTTTTTAGGTTGATAAGTTTTTGTCTGGCAACAGTATCAATGTTGCCAGACAAAAGATATAGAGTGGACAAGGCTTTTACATTTTAGTAGAAGACCTTATCGGCAATTTCTAAGTACATAGCGAAACGCTGGGTATGTCTCATTCTGTTTCAACTCTTGATACTTGTCGTGTGCTTCTCTGAAAAAACGAGACGCAAGGCAGGACCAAAAATAACTTCCATATACACGACGGTTATAATTACCACCTACTAGGCCGTCAAACCAAGCTTTTACTTTGTATCGTTGAACCCCTGTAATTTGTTGTTGCTCTAACACCAAATCACAAGTCTTTCCTTGGGGTATTGTTATATCGCTCAACAACATTGGCTTGTGTGTCACAGATATTGATTTACCTTCCATTGTTGCAGTAGAGCTACTAAAACTGTAATTTACACTGGCCTCTAATGTATAAATTTTAGCAAATGTAGCTCCTACTTTTAAACCCAGGTCAAGACCATGAGTGTTGGTTTTTGTGACCGAACTCGATTTTTCAACAGTTATGTCGGCCATTCCAATTCTATGACTGGCATTGAGTGTAATGCTTCGATGGCTAGGTGCCGATACTTGTATGCGATTAACTGCTTGCCATGATCCTTCTAATTCATACCTTGATCCTTCTTCTTTAAAATCATAATTTACGTAAGTTTTCCAGCCTGAGGACTGAGAGGCATTCACTCCTGCCGCAAATTGGTGCGCACCAAAGCTTACTCCATCGAGAAATCTATGTATCCCATGCGGACGAAGACTAGAAAACCTTCTTTTAACGAAGTCCTCTATAGTGCGAGGATTGTAAGCTCCTCCGTAATTGATTGTATACTGGTCTACCAACTCTCTAGGAACAGGAACTCTTCCGCTTGTTGACCTGGCGTTAGATTTGTTAGCCTTACTCGCCACCTGTTTTTTAAATTCGCTCAAAAGAATTTGCTTTCCTTTTTCACCTACTACAAATGCTTTTGAGGTAACTACTACATTTTCAGTATCCAATGCCTTTTGCTTCGAGGCAGGGTCAACATTTTCTTGTTTGTTACAGCTATACAGGGTTAAGGAGACTAATAACGCAGTAAGCGCAACTGTACGGCCAGCCTTCAAATAACTTTTCATAATATAATTCTTGTTTTGCATACTATATTTTTAGTATAAGCTTTATCGCTTTTGATTAGTAAATTATCAAGATTGACAATCGTTTCACTTTATAGAACCTTGAGGTTCATTAAAGTACCAAATACGTCAGGCATTTACCTTGTAACACAGGCAATTCACATCTCCTTTTTAATGAGTATAAATCGTTATACCTCTAAGGCTTGTCAACTATATTGCCTTGTATGATGAGTGTAATGTAGGGCATCAAAAATCACTTCCAAAAATTGCATTCCCTCTAAAATCCCTACATGGTGTTACCCACTAGAATAAGTATTAAAAATCAATATCTTACGTATGTTTTTCCGCAAAACACTTTAAAAGTTAAACAACTGATTATCAATGAATTAATACCATAAATTAAGACCATGCAGCTTCCAAATCATTTCTTCCCTTTAAAATCCCTACATGGTATTACCCGGTAGGATTTAGCAGAAAAACATATCGTTTTTCACAGACAGTACTTTCTTGAACAAGTTCATTCAACATTAGATTTATCTTGTAAGTTTTGCTTGTTTTTAGTAGAAAAAACGATGGAATTTGGGCTTGGCTTAACCTGGAGTACCTCTTGGAAATCAGCTATTTTTTTAGGGATAATTTCAACTTGATTTTTTTGAGACAGGAAGCGTAATTTTTAGATCAACCACCTTGACAATACAGTTGTACTAAAGCGCGAAAGCGAATTATTAAACAGAATGGTTACCCTGACCCAGTAAAGCCACTCTTTATTATAAGTATTGCTTTAGTTTTATCGCCGAGAGGTATTGTATATTGCTATTTTATAAGTAAATTAACCATATGGAAAGCACACAAGGCCTGGAGGTGACCACTGCTATGGTCTCTCTATCAAATTAAAATATTGAAGAATTATATTACCTTAACTACCCTTAAAATAATGAATACTCAATCCACCAAAACTAAGCGTATTTTGGTAGTAGATGACGATCCATCTATTATCAAAGCAGCCTTTAAGTGTTTTTCGGGCACTCATCCAAAATATGATTTGTGGAGTGCTCCAGAGGGCCAAATAGCCCTAAAGCTCGCCTTCGATAAACTTCCCGACTTAATTATTACTGATTGGCAAATGCCAGGTCTCAATGGCATAGAGGTCATACAACACCTCCAAGCTCAAGAAATCACCCAACATATTCCAGTAATTATTACCACTGGGATCAATGTAGAAGATGTTCATTTAGAGAAGGCACTCGAGGCGGGAGCAGTAGATTACCTACGCAAGCCCTTTAGCAAGGTAGAGTTATTGGCTCGTTCCCGAACGGCATTGCGCCTGGCTGAACTACATAAACGCGAGAAGCAATTAATGCAATCGGTGATTGACCACAAGGATCGGGAGTTGTCTAGTACGATGATTCAGGTAGTACAAAAAAACAAGCTACTGACCAATATACAACAGAAGTTAGACCAAGCCTCTACCGACTCCTCCCCTTTACAGAGCCTTAGTAAAACCATTCGGGAAAACCTCCATTCGGATAACGATTGGGACAAATTCAAACTCCACTTTGAGCAAGTACATCCAGATTTTTTTACTCGTTTAAGGGGTGATTTTCATAACCTTACGGCAAATGATTTAAGATTATGTGCCTACCTTAAAATTAATCTCACCTACAAGGATATCGCTCAACTCTTGCATATTTCTTACAAAGGAGTAGAAACTGCTTGCTACCGAATAAAAAAGAAGCTGAAGCTATCGCCTCAGGAAAAACTAGGAGGTTTTATTCAACAGTACTAAAACAGCGAAGCCAAGGCTTATACTTTGTGCATATGACCAAATCGGACAATTATTGCGGACACGTTCCTTAAAAAAACGATCACTACAAAAAACCTGTCACATGAAATTCTTTTACCTATGCCTCAGCATTTGCTTGTTGTCGTGTGCTGCTGTATGTCAAAACAAGCAAACCGTGGATTCTTTACAAAGAACACTCAAAACTGATATTTCGGTAAAGCAAAGAGTTGATATTTACAATCAATTGTCTAGAGAATATACCATTGATTCGGTTAAGGTTGTACATTATACTAGTCAGGCTATTCACCTGGCCAGAAAAAATGATTATCTGGCTGGGGCAATTGATGCCTGGTATCGGTTGGCTTGTTTTAAATTGTACAGCAAAAACTTTCCCGAAGCGGTAAAACTGTTAGATCAAGTTTTGAAAACAGCCAAAAAAATAGGCTACAAAAAGGGGTTAAGCAATGCTTACAGTGGTATGGGGGATTATTATAAACTTCGTGGTAAGCTTCCTAAGGCATTGAAAATGTTCCAGCAAGCCCTCGATATCAATGCTCAGATAGGAAATCAAATAGGAGTAGCTCAAAATCTTAATAACCAAGGTATCATATATTCTCATCGAGGAAATTATCCTAAGGCAATCCAGGTATATCAACGAGCCCTTGACATTACGCAACAATTGGGTAGTAAAAGGGGAATGGCTTCTTGTTATACCAATTTGGCCAATATTTACCTATATCAGAGTAACTACCCCAAAGCACTCAAAATGTACCAACAAGCGCTAAACACGTTTAAACAAATCGGGAAAAGAAAGGGCATTGCGGTTTGCTATAACAACCTGGGAATCATTTATAAACACTTAGGCAACCATTTGCAGGAGCTAAAAATGGTTCAAAAATCGCTTGATATCAATCAAAAAATAGGGAATAAAGGAGGGGTAGCACATAACCTTAACAGTTTAGGCAATTTTTATTTCAAACGAGGTAATTACCCTAAGGCATTAGAGATGTATCAGCGAGCTCTTAAGATTAATACCCAAACCAAGAATCAAAGAAACTTAATAAAAAATTACAGTAACATAGCCAATCTTTATGAAGCAAAAGGTGAATATCCTAAAGCATTGAATACATACCAAAAAGCTTTGGCGCTTAGCATCCAAATTGATAATAAAAAGGAATTGGCACATATCTACAATTCCTTGGCAAAAGTTTATCGTCAATTAAACAGTGAATCAAACTTTAAAGAAAGTCTTCAAAAAAGCCTTCAGATAAGCCAACAGATTGGTGATACTAGCAGGATTGCTCAGGTTTATCTAGAACTTGGGCAATTTTGCCTGACGCATCGACAAGTGGATCAAGCCAAAAAACATTTTAAAAAAGCTTTGATGCTTCATCAGCAAAAAGGAGAAAAGGATTTTTCGGCCAGCGCCTGGATTAGTTTGGGCATTGCTTATTATACTCAGAAAAATTACTATCAAGCGCAACAACATCTTGAACAAGGCAAACAAATCGCCCAAAAAACCGGTCGATCAGCGATTATAAAAACAGCCGCAGAATATTTAGCCAAGGTTTATCAGACTATCGGACAATTTCAAAAAGCTTTGGATAACCACGTACTTTTTAAGCAAATGGCTGATAGTTTACTCAATGAAAAAAATATTCGTCAAATCACTCAATTGGAAGCACAGTTTAGGTTTGAAAAAGATTCGCTTCGCCGTATACAAGCCCAACAACAAGCCACTATGCAAGCCCAACTGGAAAAAGAACAAATGGCCAGGCAATTTCAACGGCGGTTAAGCATCCTGGCAATGGTCATTTTAAGCATCCTTGGCTTGTTTGCCTTTACAATGTGGCGCAGTAGGAAAAGGCAACGTAAGCTCAATGTACAGTTACAAGCTCAAAAAGATGACATATTGCTCAAAAATAACATCTTAAAGCAAAACGAAGAAGAAATTCGCACCAAGGCCGATATCATTATGTATCAACGAGACACTTTGGTCAATACCAACCAGGCTTTACAAGCCCGAAGTAAAATGATTGAGGAACAAAAGCACGCATTGGAAAAAACAAACCAAGCCTTAAAAACCAGCAATGATACAATTCAAGCCCAGAAACAAACCTTGGAAGAAGCGGTACATCAGTTAAAAGAACTGGATCAATTTAAAACCCAAACTACTCACATGATTGCGCATGATCTCAAAAACCCTTTGCAAGCCATCGTTACACTTTCTGAGGACATAGACAAAGAGCAAGATCAAACCATTCATCAGGCGGGGCAAC
>CALDJV010000400.1 GCA_937899305.1 uncultured Cytophagaceae bacterium | reverse complement strand
GCTATTGGAGCTATTAACAGTTTTATAAAATAGAAGGGGGCGAACATGTTGTATGATTGTAGTAAATAAAAATGGACAAGACTATATTTTGATGGCCAACACCACTCGTAATGTCATGAAAATAGCCATTAAAGATATAGAAAATACCAAGGCCAACTTGAGTACCCGCACCAAGATACGCTACGGAAGTGAAGGGGTAAACTATGTATCAGTTCCTCGCCTTGTGCAGCAAATGGCAGTGCTCAATAGCAAATACATTTTAATGCTGATGCGTATGCCGGATGGTTCTTTGGCTTTGTCTTCTATGCCCATCCGCAGAATTTAAGTCCCATATATGCCCCTTAATAACGGTTTTTGACCGACAAGATGCATTGAAAATCTAAGTAATGGGATTGGTCAATAAACTCACTCAGTTTATCTAATAACCGTTAAGATGTTTTATTTAGCTAAAAGATAACCCTATCTTGAATTGATGTATCAATGATTGATGCACGCAAAGAAATACATTATTCATACTATCAATCTCTAAACGATTTCTTATGAAGAAAGTACTTAGTCTAATTGCCCTACTCTTTTTTACGATGGTGGTTTATGCCAACGATTTTACCGAAAACTTTGTGACAGGTACGCCAAAAATCACGGCAATGAGTCAGTTGGCGTTTGGTCCTCAAGGAATTTTATTTGTTGGCGACTCCAAATCGTCTCAAGTGTTTGCCGTAGCCACCAATGATTTGGAAAGGCCTGCCGGAGAAGTGAAAGTAAGCATCAAAGATTTGGAAGGTAAAATTGCAGCGATGTTAGGAGTCAAAAAGGAAGATATTTTGGTACATGATGTGGTAGTGAACCCTATTTCTAAAAATATATATTTGGCTGTGTCGCGGGGGCGTACTAAAGGAGATTCTTTCTGGAAGCTTCCTAATGACCTGGAAGATGCTACTATTTTATTGCGAATCAAAAACGGAAAGGACTTCGAGGAGGTATCACTCAAAGATGTAAAATATTCTAAAATAGCCATTCCTAATCCGGTAGATCAGGAAAAGAAAAACTGGCGAGGCAAACTACGTGCGGATGTGATTACTGACTTGGCTTATGCCAATGGAACAGTGTATTTAGCTGGCTTATCTAACGAGGAATTTGCTTCTACCTTCCGAAAAATCCCTTTCCCCTTCAAGGATAAAGTGACTTCTTCTACTTTAGAAATTTACCATGGTGCCCACGGAAAATACGAAACCAAAGCACCCATTCGAGCTTTTGTTCCTTACAAACTCAATGGCAAAGACCACATTTTAGCCGCTTATTTATGTACGCCACTGGTAACCATTCCAGAAGAAAAGTTGAAAAATGGGAAACATGTGCGGGGCAAAACCATTGCTGAACTTGGGATGGGTAACATGCCACTAGATATGGTAGTGTACAACAGAGATGGCAAAGATTATATTTTAATGGCCAATACTACCCGCAATGCGATGAAGTTTGCCATTGATGATATTGCCAGTACCAACGCCAATATTACTACCCGTACCAAAGTACGCAATGGTACGGAGGGAGTAAAGTATGTATCTTTCCCTCGAGTGTTGCAGCAGCTGGCCAAATTTGACGAAAAAAGTGTTTTGATGGTGGCTCGCTTCCCCAATGGATCACTGACAATGGTAAAGATGGATACCAAATGGTTGTAATGCTGATACCAACAGACCTGATGCGTTTTGAAAACCAATCAGGTCTTTAATCTTTTCTTTTTTCCAAATGAAAAAATATATTTTCCTGATTATTTTGTTGGGAGGTTATGGAATAGCCCTGAGTCAAAGAACCTTGCCTGTTATTGTCTTCAATCAAGACAAACAAAGCCCATATTACGGTTTTTTAATGGTAAAGCACCTACCATCAGCAGTGATTGAGAACTTGGCCAAGAGAAAGCTTCAGAATCACGATTGGAAAAAGATTTTTCCAGTATACACTGGCGGTAAGCGTCCTCTTGATCCTACCAAACCAAGTATTTTGGGAACATACCTCATACAAGATCAGCAGTTATATTTTAAGCCTCGATTTTTTTGGGTAGAAGACCTGAAATACTACACTGAACTACGGATGAAGTCGTTGTTTGAGCAAATCAATACTCCCAATCCTTATGTACAACATACCATTACGCTTGGTTTTCAATTGACCAAGGCGGTACGCCCTGCCACTTATGTAACCAAGGTATACCCTCAGTCAGCGCAATTACCGGCCAATCTGCTGAAGATGTATGTCTATTTTTCGGCTCCTATGAGTCAGCGACAGTCCAAAAAATATGTGAAAATAGTAGATGAGCAAGGGAAAGTAGTGCCTCAAGTATTTTTACCCATTCAAGAAGAACTCTGGAACTTGGATCGTACTCGCTTGACCTTATTTTTTGATCCTGGTCGAATCAAACGTGGTTTGCGGCCTCACAATGAAAATGGAGTTCCTCTGCAGCCCCACCGAGGGTATAGTTTGGTCATTGATGCTCAATGGAAGGATACCTTTGGTAATCCACTACAAAAACAGTTCGTCAAAAAATTTCGGACAACGAAAGATGATCGTATACAACCTCAAGTTAACCAATGGCAAGTGAAAGCACCCCAAGCCTTTACCCAGAAACCATTGGTGATGCAGGCTCATGGTGGGCTAGACCATGCATTGGTACAACGTTACCTAGTGGTGAAGCATAAAAGTGGGGGAGAGGTAAAAGGACAAATAACCTTGGATAAGGACGACCAAACAATTTCATTTGTTCCGGTAGTAGCTTGGAAAACAGGTGCTTACATCATTGAGTTGGATGCTCGCCTGGAAGATCTCGCGGGTAATAATTTACATCAGCTGTTTGATATAGATATGCAGGGTAAAAAAGGCCGTAAAACTACCAAAACACCCCAAGAAATCATTTTTAGCCTTGCCAAACCTGCCAATAACCGATGAAGGACCCTAAATTAGGTGTTGTTATTTTAGCCGCCGGAGAGGCCAGCCGAATGGGACAGGCCAAGCAATTATTGACCTTAAAAGGTAGAACGTTACTCGAGATGTGCGTACAAAAAGCCATCACTCTACAACCTCGATCTATTGTAACCGTGCTGGGGGCTCACTTTGCCAAAACGCAACCAGAAGTAGATAAAGTACGGCAAAAATATCTTGAAGCACCCATCGATTGGGTAGAAAACCAACATTGGGCGAGTGGAATGGGGAGTTCAATTCAAATGGGGGTGCAAAAAAACCTGATGAAATGCCCTGATACTACTCAAATACTGATTTTACTTGCCGACCAGCCTTTGATCCACACCGCTCAGTTGCAAACTTTGTTAGAAGCGTTTCGTTCTGGTAGTCAGACAATCGTAGCCAGCAAATATGGCAATGGTTTTGGAGTACCCGCAGTGTTTGATCAATCCTTGTTTGAAGAGCTGCTACAACTCAACGAAAAAGCTGGAGCAAAAAAAATAATGAAGAAATACCAAAATCGAATGCAACTGGTAGCTGTACCAGAGGGTGCATTTGATGTAGATACTCCAGAAGAATATGAGATGATCAGGCAAAGAATAGAAGAAGTGAATAGTTAACAATCTACCCAGATATTGGTAGTAAAGCGAGAAACTTGGGTTTTGCCACAACGAGCACAAGTTCGTTTCATGCTATCGACCACCCAATCGTGGCCTAATATTCGGCAGGTCAAATTTTTGGTTTTTATCTTTGATGGTTCTATAGAGGCGTTATTGCCCTCTTTGGGGCTTTGCTGTTGGGTCATAATTATTTATTGTTAATATCAGTGCCAAAGGTGTCTACCTAGTACGAACGAAACTAAAGCTACAAAAGTTGAATGAATCATCCGAAAAAAACGCGTTTTTTTTTCTTGAATTGTTTTTCATACGTCATATAGGCTACATTGGGCGATTCTTTGAGTGTTTATAATGGCCATTTACTTAGTTTTAGCCAATACAAATCAAAAAAATCCCCTACTAAAAACAGTAAGGGATCGATTGAATTATTCATGTGGTCATCAAGATTGATAAACTTGCTGATGTATATAATAGTGTTCAAGTGTGTGTGTTGATAATTTTTTTATATCAGCAAGATCTTGCGATAAAGTTCATTGATTTAGATGACATTGAGCGCTTTTACCACTATGAATTTTATCGGTTTTATACCAAGCGTCGGTTTTTATCTACTAAAAGGAGGGAGGTATATGAAAAACACCGATTGATACACAAACTCATTGGGTTATTCAGCGTAGCTCAATCGGTGTTTTGTTTTCATTACTTTGTTTCACTTCACTATTGAACAGTCAAGCAAGGCAATTATTTTAAAAGCCTACTACTTCAAGATTTGTACTTCTACGTAAGACGGGTCTTTTTTAGAATGATACACCCGATGAGTAGCCTTGATAAAATCTTTGTCATCGGCCTTAAAAATATTGGGTACATATTTCTGAGGGTTACGGTCAAACAGTGGGAACCAAGTGCTTTGAACTTGGATCATAATCTTGTGTCCTTTCTTGAAAGTATGCATTACATCTTGTAATGGAAAACTTACCTCAGTTACCTTGTTGGTCTTGAACGGCTTTGGTTTTGCATAGCTTTCTCGAAAACGTCCTCTGATAATATCACTGCGTACCATTTGTTGGTAACCACCCATTTTGATGTGTTTGGCCAATTTAGGGTGGGCTTTCTCATCATTAGGATAGACATCGATGAGTTTCACCACAAAATCGGCATCGGTTCCAGTAGTAGATACCTTTAGTTTGACCTTGATTTCGCCTCCCAAGGTAATGTCTTCGGTCAAGGCCTCAGTTTGAAACACCAACACATCTGGGCGACGCCCGGCAAAACGTTGGTCATCGGTCATATAACGATCTGAAGGAATGACTTCCATACGATGATCTTCTATGTAAGGCACGGGGTTGGCCGGATCACTTACATATTCGGTAAACTCATTGCCGGCATTATCATTTGAGTTCAACGAAAGCTTACCACCACCTTGTAAGTACATTTTTACCTTGGTAGCATTGGGCATAGGCCATTTGTCAAACTTGTTCCATTTTTTAGAACCACTGTCAAACATATAGGCCTCGGGTAATTTCACGTTCTTGTTGTCTTTCAAAAACTTACTGAAGAAATTGAACTCAATGTTACTTTGGTAAAATTCAGAAATATAATCACCGAAATAAATGTCATTGATGATTTCCTCTTTCTTCACTCTCGACCAAGCACCATGGGTCCAAGGGCCCATTACGATGGTATTGTACGCCTTGGGACTGTTTTTCTCAATATTTTTGTAGATGTTCAACGGACCATATAGGTTTTGAGCATCGTACCAGCCACCTACAGTCATGACGGCGTGCTTTACATCCTTCAAATGAGGCAATAAGCTTCGTTTTTGCCAAAATTCATCAAAGTTAGGGTGCTCTTTAAACTGTTTCCAAAAGAAATTATCCTCTCCGTAATACTTATTCAGATTTTTGAGTGCTCCTGCTTTCAAATAAAAGTCGTATCCATCTTGCTCTTTGGTTCTAGGGAATTTGTCGTTGTACCACGATTTGGTGGTATTGCTGGTTTTTTGGTAACCAAACAATGGAATAATGGGGAAATAAGCTAAAGTAAAAGCACCACGGTGATGGAAGTCTTCAAAATAAAAGTCTGAAACTGGGGCTTGAGGCGAAGAGGCTTTCAAAGCGGGGTGGTTAGACAAAGTACCTACTGCGGTGTAAAACCCAGGGTAAGAAATCCCCCACTGTCCTACTTTACCATTGTTGAATTTCACGTTTTTTACCAACCAATCAATGGTATCGTAAGTATCAGTGCTTTCGTCAAATTTCTTAGGATTTTTTTTATCTTTTCCGGTAAGCTGTGGGCGCATATTATCAAATGTACCCTCCGACATCCAACGACCTCGTACGTCTTGATGAACAAAAATGTACTTGTCGTTTACAATAAACTTAGAAGGCCCCAAACGGTTGATACTGGGAAACTTATCGGCTCCATAAGGTGCTGAATTGTAACAGGTACGCTTCATCAAAATAGGGTACTGGTTGCTAGCACTGGCATCTTTGGGCACATACACCGCTGTGTAGAGCTTGGTACCATCTCGCATAGGAATGTTGTATTCGTATTTTTTATAGTTATCCTTTACAAAAGTGTTTTGTTGTGAGTGGCCGTGACACGAAAGCATCACAAAAGC
>CALDJV010000399.1 GCA_937899305.1 uncultured Cytophagaceae bacterium | reverse complement strand
ATTAATATTAGTTAATGTGGTTATGCAATCCCTTGAAAAGGCTGCTTTAGACAAGCTGGCGAAGGTATTTAAACGGAGAATGATGGAGTGATGAAGCGATGTATCAGAACTTTTAACAAGAATACTGGGTGAAAATCAAATAATTACGTTTTTATTACACTATATCTACGCAAACATAGAAATGTATTATCTTGCATGACTTACGTATAATTTTAAAGTGTTAATATCTATGAAAAAAGTTTTTTTAATTGGTGTATTATGGCTTGCGGTAGCGCTACAGGTTCAGGCCCTGGATTATGGCGTATGTGCCGAAAGTGTAGTGGCAGTGCGTAAAACTACTTCTACTAGCAGCGAATTGGTGACCCAATTGGTATTTGGAGATGCCTATAAGATCCTCAAAACATCGCCGGATAAACAGTGGGCGTACATAGAGAATAGCTACGATGGGTACAATGGTTGGATTCAAGCTCGTCTGGTGTTCAAAGTGTCAGAAAATTACTACAACAATTACCAAAAAAATGTCCACGTTGTAGTGGCCGACAAGCTGGGTTTGGTGCAGTTCAAGGGTAAAAAAATTCCGGTAACGTTGGGATCTACCTTGCCCTTTTACCAGGAAGGAAAATTAAAACTAGGCGAAGAAGAGGCCCAATACGAGGGAAATACCAAGGATATTTCTAAAAAACATAGCAAAACTCAAGTCATAGAAACTGCCAAAAAACTATTGAAGATTCCTTACTTGTGGGGAGGTAAAGGCAAACAAGGTTATGATTGTTCAGGGTTTTGTCAGATGGTTTTCAAAACCAACGGATATATTTTGCCACGTGATTCTTACCAACAAGCCGAAAAAGGCGAAACCGTTACCTTAGCCAACTCACAACCAGGCGACTTGGTGTTTTTTCAGCGTAAGCCCCAAAACGTAGAAAATGGACGGGTAGTACACGTAGGCATTGTACTCGAAAACAAAAACCAACAAGTAAAAGTAATTCATTCGGCAGGCATGGTGCGCATCAACAAAGTAGATAAAACCGGGCTGTACCGCGACGACTTGGGCAAGTACTCTCATTACTTGAAGTTTATCAAACGCCTGGATTAAGCAACTAAACAACATTTCACTCACAAATAAATTACCCTACCCACTATTTCAGCGTTGAGATAGTGGGTATTTTATATTTTCTAAACCTGAGCCCATTTGGGTTTTTGTTCCAATACTTTTTGGTAAATAGGGCAGTCTTCATCGTGGGCCCCTTTAAGATACCCGGTGCTCATCAAAAACTCGTTCACAATTTCTCCTCCCACAAATTTAAAATGCTTCCGAAAAAGCTTCACCCAATCCTCTTTGCTTTTGGGGTGGTGTTCGTCTAGCCAGTTTTGAAAAGAACCAAACTGCTCTTGTATTTCCAGAATCCTTTGCGCATTTACAATGGCCGCGTTTACTTTCAGTTTGTTGCGAATAATGCTGGCATCACCTAAAAGACGCGCTCGGTCTGCTTCCGTAAAGTTCGCCACTTTTTGCAAATCAAAATTGGCGTAAGCATTTCTGAACCCTTCTTTTTTCTTCAGAATGGTGGTCCACGACAAACCCGCTTGGTTGATTTCCAAAATCAAGCGGCCAAACAGCTCATTGTCGTCTTTTAGAGGGAAGCCATATTCAGTATCATGATAAATTCTATGTACATCATCTTCCGTTTTTTGTTGTACCGATTCGCAGTAAGTCATTGGTTTTTCCATTTTTTTCAATTGGTTTGTATTGTCAAGTTAAAGTTACTCGATCCAACACTGGAAAACGCGATTTGCAGTAGCTTTTTAAACCTTTTACTCATACCGTGGAAATACAACTAAAGCTGCATCAACCAGGTGAGGCCATTCCATTTGATTTGTTGCTGAAGGCCGACCCAGACAAGCAAAAAATTAATGCATATTTGCCTCAAGGTGACTTGTATTTAGCCAAAAACAAAGCCCAAGCACTTGTAGGAGTTTGTGTAATTCAGGAAGTGGTTTCTCAAGAATGGGAAATTCTGAATATAGCAGTGGATGATCATTATCAAAATCAGGGCGTAGGGCAACAAATCATCGATCAAGTTGTGGCCGAAGTTCGTAGACAAAGTGCCCAAAAATTGTGGGTAGCCACGGCCAACTCAAGCATTGACCAATTGGCTTTTTATCAAAAATGTGGCTTTGAAATGCATGCCATCATCCCCGATTTTTTCACCCAGCATTATGCTGAGCTCATTATAGAAAATGGCATTGTGGCCAAACATCAAGTACGTTTATTGATGAATTTATGAAGGTAAAAAGTTTTTTTGATCAATCTATTGTTCCCAAACGAATACCCATTATCAAAATATCGTCTACCTGAGATTGGTCACCCATCCAATCAGTCAGCGTTTTCTCTAAAATAACGTGCTGCTCTTGCATGGGCAAATGATGGATGCTCGAGATGAGTTCGCGAAAGCGCGGCTTCATAAATTTTTTGTTTTGGGGGCCACCAAATTGATCCTGATAACCATCCGAAAAGATATATAATTCGGTGCAAGTATCCAGTGGAATGGTATGTTGTTCGAAAAGTTTGTCTGGGAGATGTTTTCCGCCTCCAATGCCACATTTACTGCCCTTGATGTATTGCATTTGGTTGTGCTGAAAGTACAATAGAGGATTGTTGGCACCCGCAAAATGTACACATTCGTTGGCTTCATCTATCACGGTAATGGCCATATCCATACCATCCTGATTATCAGTCTGGTCTTGGTTGAGGGCTTTGCGAACCCCCAAATCCATTTGAGATAAGATATCTTGTGGCGCAATCACTCCTTGAGCAATGATGATATTGTCTAACAAATCTTTGCCGATCATACTCATAAAAGCCCCCGGAACTCCGTGACCAGTACAATCTACTGCTGCAGTAATAACAAGCTTTTTGGAGGGGTCTTTTGGCGAAGGACGACTGTGTATCCAATAAAAATCTCCTGATACAATATCACGAGGTTGGTAGAGTATAAAAGCATAGTCTCGGTATAACTCAATAGAAGTGTCCAGGGGTAGCATGGCATCCTGAATGCGACGAGCGTACTCTATACTAGATGTGATTTCCTCGTTTTTTTGTTCTATTTCTTGGTTTAATTTTTTTAGCTCCATATTACGCAAGCGGTAAATTTCTGCTTCTTGTTCTGAGCGTTCCTTGGCCATCTGAGTTTCCAGGTTTCTAATTCTCAAATTAGCATCTTTACCAATTACCTTTTCCTTGATATCATTGTGTTGTTTCAAGTGATGAAAAGCTTTTTCGAAGTCCCGAGTGTGGTCATACACCTGGCTGAGCAAGGCATGGGCCCGGTAAACCTTGACTCTGGCATTGAGTTTTTGGCCCCATTCCAGGCCATTTTGTAGATAATGAAGCGCCAATTCAGATTGATCTTGCTCAATGTAAAACTCTCCCAAGTCTAGGTAAGTCGTTACCAAGGCCTGTTTGTCGTTGGCTTTTTGTCGTATTTCCAGGCTTTTACCATAATATTCCAAGGCTTTATCGACCTCGTTTAGACGACGATACACCTTGCCCAAATCGTTGTAAGTACGAGAAAGACCAAAAAATTCCTGTTCTTCTTTTTGAATCGCTTCGGCTTTGGTCAAATAATCAATGGCTTTGTCAAATTGAGACCTAAGAATGGCGACATTGGCCAAACCAATACCGCTACGGGCAAGACTAAAAGGGGGAGCCCCCTCTTTGCTAGACAATTCAAAGGCTTGAAGAAAGTACTTTTCGGCATTGTCTGGATCTTGCAAATCCAGGTAATACCCTCCCAACAAGTACAACGCATACGCGATTCGACCTGCTTCTTCCGCATTTTGGTATAATT
>CALDJV010000398.1 GCA_937899305.1 uncultured Cytophagaceae bacterium | reverse complement strand
AAAACTGGGAAGGTCTGAAAATTTACACACTTGCTTTTTTCTTCCAGTAGCGTATCAAACCAGTGACACTCATATAAGCTGGATTGGCCGCGTGGTACTGAGTAATTTCCTCCTTTGAGAACCCCAATTCATGCAAAGGTTGGGCGGCAAAATCCTGAAATTTTCGAGTCATAGTAGCCATGTCTAGTTCCTCATCCATCATTTGCTTGATGGTGTCGGCATAAGCATGCAGTTGTTTCTCCAATGCATCCAAATGTTCGGTCACTTGTTCATAGGCCCCATAGTGTGTTAGATAGATTTTAGTGGGGTTGATTTTACGCAATAGGTTAATCGATTCGACCCAATGCTCAATGTTGATATCGGGAGGAGGGCAGGGAGGTACTACTGGGCCTCGTCCGATTCTGACGCCAGCCACATCACCGGTAAACACGATATCGTCTAGTTGCCAGGCAATATGGTGAACTGCGTGGCCAGGGGTATGCCAAGCCTGAAATTTTTTATCCCCAATGGTAATCACTTCTTCGTGGGCAGTTTGATGAATCAGCGCCGAGTCAATAGAACGAATGTCTCCCCATAGCACATCCATCATTTCTTTGTAAATCTTGCGAGCCGATTCAGTAAGCTTGCCCGGTTCGGCTAAATGTTTGGCTCCAAACGGATGTACGTAGATTTTAGCTCCTTTTTCGGCCAATGCCCAGGCGGCACCTGCGTGATCAAAATGAATATGCGAAAGCAATACGTGACGGATGTCTTCTAATTTGAAACCCGCTTTTTCTACGCCTTGTTGCAAGTGGTCAAAGGTAGAGTAGGGGCCTGTTTCAATCAATACTGGACCTTCGCTGGTTTCTACCAAAAAGGCCGCAATGGTTTCGTTACTTTTCTGAAAGTGGAGATCTATTACATGAATCATAAGATAGTTCTTTTGTTTGTAGGTTTTTCAATCAAAGAAACTGTCAAGTTACAACCTCCTGATAAAAACCTTCAATAAAAAGGACAAAAAAGCGCATAAAAAAAGCACCCCTTGCGAGGTGCCTCCTGAATTATTCCTATCTGCCTGACAGTAATTTCTTTGAAGAATTATCCTACTTTTTCTGGTAGACTTCCAGATCGGAACGATCGGCTGATAACAACACCAGACGATTTTTTGCAATATGTACTACTTTTTGGCGAAAGTCAGCGCCATCTTTGATATTTGTGTAATAGAGTGTTTTTCCTTTGAGTTTAAAACTATAGTAACCCATCATACCCATATCTACTTTGTTGCCCTTGAAATTGAGTAAAGAAGGCATCCCTTCGTTGGCAGGTTGGTATTTCCAATTGCCCTGGAGCAACTGCACATAATTTGGTGGAATTTCTACTACCCGTGTCCATTTGATGATCCCCAAGCTTTTCGATTTCTCCACGAATTCGTTGAAATTGAGGCGAATAATGGTGTTTTCTTGTCCGTTGCTGTACTTTATTTTATTCCCTTCTACCTTGTACAGCATCGGTGCTGCCTCCGTGTAAGTTACTCTTCCATTCTCGAAGACGGCTCGTGGAGTGATGTTAGACTCCCAAACGCCTTCCAGAAAGTTTGCTTTGATTTGTTGTGCCTGGAGCGGCAAGCAGTAGAGCCCTGCCATCACTAGGAGGAGGAACAAGGGTATTTTTTTCATAGCGTTTCAATAGTTTTATGCAACAAAACTATCTAAAACGAAGCAAATACTGTAGGGTAAGTTCATAAGGGGGGACTTTGACGCAATAAACGGTGCGTTTGAGTTCATAAATGAATTGGATTTAGCCAAATTTACTGGTAAAATCATCGCGTAGTGCTTGGTTTTTTTTGAGGGCCACAAATACAAAATCCCTCAATTCTTCTTCGGTGAGTTCGTCAAGCATAATGCGTAACTCAATAGAAGAAAGGGGTTGTTTGTGGAGTGCGTTTTCACGAATATAAAATAAAAGTGCTACCTCGTGCTTGCAAGTATCGCCCCACTCGTAAGGACAATTGCAATCTTTTTCGATGATGTTGGCATCCTTATCCAGGCGTACGTATACATCATAATCATCGTTACCCATTACAATGGCGCTAAATTCTCCTTGGTCTACCTGTTCTACTTCTTTTACCAAGTGCTCCTCGAAGTACTCAAAACCTCGTTCAATGATGGTAGCGTTGATGTGTTGTTCGAAATTGTCGATGTGCATGGTCATGTCAAGTATTTTTTCAAATCCACCTGAGAAGATTTGATTGCGGTTGCAATTTGGTCAAAAAAATGATAATCCAGCACTAAGTTGGGTTGATTTGCCCAAGATTCAGCAACGATCTCAGAAAAAATATCCAATCTAGGAAAAGGCATCGTTTCTGGTTGAAACAGTGATTCAAACTCCCGGATAGACTGATACTCCCAGTCCCAATCAGGTGCTATCAATTGAGAAAGGAGAAGTCTCACCGCTACCATGAGTTCACCGTATTGCGTCCTAATGGCCTTGAGATGAAATTTATCTTTATAATCTCCACCAGGCAATGCCTCGAAACCATCCGATGCTAGCATCCAAACGATCATTTGAGCTGCTTTTTCCCTGGACTCATCATTGTTTTTAGCTAGGTAAGCCCACAAAAGGTTTAAGAGTCGATCCATCAAAGAATAGTTCTCTCCAAGTTGATCTCTCAGCTGAGTGATGATGTAAGCCGATAGCCCTATTTTGATTTTCTCATCTAACTGGTCAATTTTTGAGGCTTCGGCTTGTTGTTTTTGGTATGCTGCCAAAGCCTCCTTGGCCTCAGCTCTCGCTTGCTTCTCTGCTTCCGTGTACGTGATTTTGCTGGGAATTTCGTCAAATTCTAACTCTGAAATTGCAATGCGTTGAAACAAGCCATCTTGTTGTTTTTGCTTGAGTAACTGCTCAAGGTAATCGTAATTAGGCAATAATAGATCTTGCCGGAGCATCGTCGTGAGACCAAACAAGAAATTCTCGTAGTTGTGTTGGGTAATGTTGGCGCCCATTTCAAACATAGTTGACAAAGCAAAGAGGATCTCGAGTTGGTGTGCGGTCAGCGTTTCGCCAAACTCCCAATATTTATATTTTTTGAGGTGATCATATTCGGTATTGAGGGCATAGTTTTCCTGAAATTCATGGTAAGCTCGATAATCTTCTATGAGTTGTGGCTGGTCAAAAGTAGATTGAGTAGCGAGGGCTTGCCACATTTCAGCGAGTAAGTCGGGCAATACCCGGTGCTGCAAGGGGTGTTGATCAAGTCCATATTCCACCATCAATAGAAGAATGACAAACCTTTCTTTATCTGAGAGCAACTTGGATTTTTGTTCGTACTCTTTGTACAGTCGCTTGTTGAGGTGCGCTACAACTGCGTGAGGTACTGGCGCCGGAGTGGTAAATACCCCTTGAAAGAGTACCTTATTGGTAATGGTATCTACCAAGCGGTACAAAAAGGGGTGATCAGCCTCAAAAACAATCATGGGATTGCTTTGAGGAGGGGGACCACCACCCACTGCTACTCCAAAGCTCACTGCCGCGGCTTCCAAACCTTCTTCGGTGACCTTGATTTTGGCACTTTGACCGATTTCGCTAAAGCGGAGTGGTTCTCGACTGTGCAACAAGGGCGTCAAATCATCCGAAAATTTGAACAAGGAAGCAATACCTAACTGATCGGCAACTTGCCCAAGTTTAAGGTCGTCACTGATCTCAAACCTGGGCATTAAAAAATAAAAATAAGGCGCTTCGGTAAATTCATTTTTCCAGCGATTAAAATCATCTGGGGTTAATTGATCAATGAACGGAGTTAATCCCGTATTTTCATAAGGAAGGTAGACTTCCAACCCCATACGTCCATCATTGAACATCAGCCTCAGGGCGTGAAAATGCTCCTTTTTGAGGTATTGAGCTTGCCCACTCCCCGAAGCCTGGTCTTGTTCCAGGCACATATATTCACAACTGGTTTCGCTACCATCCAATGTATAAAAAATATTTGCTTCTTGAGCGTAAAATGGACGCGACCAGAAACCTTTCAAATACAAGGCATTCAAGAGCACCAGGTAGGCATCCTGATCCAACGAAATGGGGAGTTGGGTAATCAAACCATTGGTTTGGTCACTGGTCCATTGATTTATTCTTTGGGTTGTAGCCTGGATAGGGTCACTGAACTGAAAGAGCTCAATGGGAAAACGAGTACTTACGGTTCGTTCATAGTGCGCGTTGGGGGGCACATCGCTTCGATGCCATATGCTATTGGCCAATTGCAGTTTGGTTGAGTTCATCGCTGCTTCATCATCTGATTGCAGTTTCAACAATGATTGCACAGTTGTTTGCAGCTCTGCCAAATAGCTGTTTACCTCTTCTTCTGTGATTTCTAGGGCCTGTAGTAACTCCTGCCGGGTATTGCCTTGCGTGCCAGGCAGTATCAAGCCCAATAACATCTCCAGACTCAGAGGAGAAAAAATGAGGTTGGAATAGTTTTGTTCGGTAATTTGAAACAGAAGTAGTTGGTGAATGAGTTTTTGCATTATGAAGTGTGAGTAGGAGTGGTAAAAATGCCTTCAAACAAGTTTTTATTTAGCTTGTGGTCCTGAACCTGAAAATAAAAGGGGTGGGTTGCCCGAAAAATAATGGGTTCGTCATGATTGCTCACGCCGCCTCTTGTGAGTACGGCATAGCTTACTGCCGACGCCTCCAAGCCCTCTTTGTCAACACGAATTTTGCTGGGTTGACCCATTTCACTAAGGTACAAAGATTCGTGAAGATCGCTAAACATCTGACTGAAATCGGAAGAAGGAATAAACAAATCTTCCAAGCCAAGTGATGAGGCAAACTGACTCAATTTGAACTCGTCTTCTATTTCAAACTTGGGGATTTTGAGGGAAAAATGAGTGATTGGTTGCCAAGCCTTATTCCATTTTGCCAAAGCATCAGGAGTGAGTTCAGCGAGGAGTTGAGGCAATCCCGTTGCTTCGTGAGGCAAATAAATGACAAAAGCAATTCTTTTGTCCTTACTCATATAAGTAAAGGCCCTGAAGCTGGCTTGTTCCTGATAATAGGCACTGCCCTGGGCCCCCGAACAATACAAATTCATATATTGGGCCGTGGCGGTGCTACCATCCAAAAGCTGAAAGTCATCGGGAATGGCATCACTAAAGGTGTGCGACCAGGCCGTTTTGAGGTACAAAGCACTGAGTAATACCATCACGGTGTGTGGCTCTATTTTGATTGGAAGCTCAGTAATCATTTGGTGGGTATGGGTGGCAGCCCATTGATTGATTTGGTGTTGCGTGTCTGCTGGGTTTTTGGCAAATGAGTAAGCCTGAGCCATAAATTGTTGCCGAAGCTTTTGCTCAAAACCCGAACTGATTGTTTGGTCGGGAGTATACCAAAAGCTGTTGGCAAAGTCGCATTGGGTCAGGACTCCCTTATCATCTAAGAGCGTAGAAGCAGTTTGGCCAGCAATGATCTCCGATAAACGCCTTAAATCACTTTCCCAGTTTCCTTCTGAACTGCCCATGATTGATAACAACGCTTTCCTGGCTTTTCCTTGGCTACCCGACAAAATGATAGCAAATAATAACTCCAGGCTCAAGGGAGAAAAAAGTAAATTATCAAACCCTTGTTTTTTAATTTTGAGGCGGAGTAGTTGATTACTTAAGTGGTTCATATGAGTGAAGAATAAGTGTAGTAAAAATTCCTTGAAATAATATTTGAGGCAAGTTGATCAAAGTTGAAATCATTTGCCTCCTCAAATTTGAGGATTTTCTTTAAAAACAGTCATTTGCGTCGTTGCGCCAAGCGTTGAATGTAATCCTTGGCGGGTTGATATTGCATTTGGGCCAAAAACAGTGGAGTCAATTGCTTGATTAAATTTTTGCTTTTGTTCTGAACGTTAACTCCGTAGTTTTCGGCCAACATGAGGTCACGAGCCAACCCTGGTTCAATGTTTTGTAATATCCAATCGAGTTCTTTCTTGGGATCAATTGCGTCGGGATGCAGGACTTTTTTACTGTAAGCAATGTAATGCCAATGCTTGTTGTGTTCGTGGATATAACTCAGGTAGTTTTGTGAATGAAGAGCCAGGAGTTGGTTGAGGCTAAATTTACGGGTAAATTGGTAATTGTAACCCTTAGGGATGACTTTCAAAGGGCTTTGCTTGTTGAGCAGGGGCTGGTACCAGCGAAAGCGCATGAGCTCATTGGCTTCTCGATAGAGGATGTCTAACCGGGCCCATCTTAAAAACTCGCTGGGACATTGATGACTCAAGCAAAACTTTTGTAAGCGTTTCATTTCTTCACGTTTAAAACGGGTGACGCTGTCTTGTACCTGCCCAAAATCGAGCTCCTTCATGAGCTTAACGAACTTATTGTCCGAAATACGTTGCTTTTCCCAAGCACCCATTGCCCGATTAAACAAAGCGGCATTGCCCATCAATTCAAATTGGGTATTTTTAAAATTGGTAGGATCGAAATTGACCTCAAGTTTTTCACCTGGATGAATAAAAATATTTGCGCTCTTTTGTCCATATTGAAAGAGAACAATCCCGGCAAAGTACTTCTGAAAGCGAATTTGATATGTGCCATCTTTTTGGACTTCAGCTTGATACACTGTCTTATTAAAAAAATCAGGAGTATGGACAGTGATCGTTCCCAAGTCATTTGAGGAAGGCAAAGGATTGAGTTTGCCGTAAATTTCGCACTCATATTGTTTTTGGGCATGGAGCGGGCAACTCAATAATACTACTAGTAAAGCAGCCAAAAAAAGGGACTGGTAGGCTTTCATCATATTATTTTACTTTCTGTTGGAAGTTACGAATGCTTTGCAAAGCTTGGTCATACATCTGAATCAAATGATTTTCGGCCTTGAAATGGTCTTTTATCAATTTTTCAATGATTAAGTGGGTCTCATGCCGACGGGTTTTGTCCTTCAAGTTTTGCTGGAGAATAATTTCCAAAGTAGGAGAACTCAGGTTTTGTAATTCGTTTTGCAAAGTATAAATCTTGGCAATTTGTTCCAATAGGAGAGGGGGGAGACGGTCGAGCCCGTGCGAAGCAATGGATTCCTGATAGGCTGCATCACGCAGTTGAGGAGCTTGTACGCCCTTCCATAATGGAATTCGCCGGAGTTTGAGTGGTTCACTGTCTTTCATAGCCCATAAAAAATCAAGTGTATCTTTTACTACTGTATGATAGTCCAGACTCAAGCTCACCTGCCCAGCATTGATTTTTATTTCTTGGGTAAGTTTGCCCATTGTCTGCGTGGCTACTATTTTTTGTTGGTGTTGTTGCTCGTAGGTCCATCTTTTCAGAACCAAATAAGCACTCAATACGACAGCAGTTGTGATGAGTAAGAACCACCCGACAAACCGAAAAAAGTTTTTCATAAAACAAAGTTAATCCAGGCATCAAAAATACAACAAAACTGATGATTTTGGGGCTAACTCCCAAGAATAGTGTTTTGATGGCACATCGTTTTTTCTAACCTGTGAAAATAGTTGTTAAACCCCGTAAAACTTACATCTATCGAGGAGTGTTGGCCGCCTAAATGTGGAATGTGTTACCTAAAAAGTAGAGGTTAGGCAACAAAACTACCGAATGTGCATAACGTAATATTGAGTTTTACAGAAGTATAAATTTAATTTTGTGTTTTATAGTGAGGTATTATTTTGATAAAGTGGTTTTTTATTGTCTAAAGTTTTTTAATTTGAAATGAGTTTTAAATCTTACTATTTGTTTACAAGTCATTATGACGGCCACATCGAAATTATTCATAGGAATTCTGGTTTTTTTGGGTTGGGCAAGTTTTGCCCGGCAACACTTTGTCTGTCAGTTGCGAGGCGCTTGTGAGGCGAGCTCAGCCGTGACTACTGCAAGTAACAATCAAGAAACAACGGGTAATTCCAATCATGCAACAAATGCCTCAGGTACTAATGGTATTCCAAAAGAGGATACTTCCCAAGCAACTACTGATGTTACCAACGCAAGGGATACGATTCCAATAACGACCGATACTTCCAATACAGGGGCCACCACTCCACCCAAAGAAGTCGCTCAACCGACCGAAACACTGTTTAACAAAACCTTTTCTGGGTTGAAGTTTGAAAACAATGCCTCGGCTTTTCAGCCTACCGCCAGTTTTCTAGCATACACTGACAAACTGGGAAAATTTTTGGCGAAAAATCCTGACCATAAAATAGTAGTCACCGGACATACCGACTCAGACGGAGAGGAGACCGCCAACTATCAGTTAGGATTGCAGAGAGCCAAATCGGTAGCACAGTATTTTACCAGTCAGGGAATCAAGGCAGCGATAGAAACTGCTTCACAAGGAGAAAAGAATCCGATTGCATCCAACAATACCCCAGAGGGAAAGCGAAGCAATCGTCGAGTAAATATTCAAATTACTAAAAAATAACTACCCCATGAACTTATTTGGAAACTTTGGCGATCAATACGGCATATGGTTGCTTATTTATATGCTCATCGCTTTTTTAATTGGTTTGGTGCTGAGTTGGTGGATTTTCAAATCTCGTATTGCCGCCGCAGCCCAGGAAAAAGAAGCGGCCTTGAAAGCGAAGGAATCGGCACTTCGAGAAAGAGATACCGCAAATAGAACGAAAGAAGACGCGCTTCAAAACGTGAAAACCAAGGAGTTGGCCATTGAAACAAGAGCCTCCGAGCTGGATTCTAAAGAAGGTGACTTGAAAAAGACCGAAGGGGTGCTGAAAGACAAGGAATCGTCGCTTACCGCCAAGGCCTCCGAGTTAGATTCTAAGGAAGGTGACTTGAAAAAGACCGAAGGGGTGCTGAAAGACAAGGAATCTGCGCTTACTGCCAAGGCCTCCGAGTTGGACTCTAAAGAGGGTGACTTGAAAAAGATCGAAGGGGTGCTGAAAGACAAGGAATCTGCGCTTACTGCCAAGGCCTCCGAGCTGGATTCTAAAGTGAAAAAGACCGAAGGGGTGCTGAAAGACAAGGAATCGGCACTTACCGCCAAGGCCTCCGAGCTGGATTCTAAAGAGGGTGACTTGAAAAAGACCGAAGGGGT
>CALDJV010000397.1 GCA_937899305.1 uncultured Cytophagaceae bacterium | reverse complement strand
GACTATGGACTAAAAAAACTACCAACTACGATCTACCAACTAAAAAACTACAAATTACAAAAAGAAAAGCAGCAGTCTCGACACTGTCAAGGCTGTCTGCTTTTGATTGATTTATGTTAGCTTAAAACAATATACGAAATATTCAACGATAGCGATACCGGCGGGCTTTGCGCAAAAAAAGCCATCTCAAAAAGAGGCCGAAAACTACTAAAAACCCTCCTACAATACCCAAATATATGGGTAAGAAGTTGGCGTTCCAAAAATCATCAATTTTGGCGTTTTTAGGGTCACTTTTATGATAAATGATGGGTACTTCTTGCCCCAATTTATAAGGAAAAATGTCGACGTTTTGTTCCAATTCGTTTTTAAAAATAATTTCTCGACCATCAGTGGTTTTGAAAGCAACAATGGCGAAGCGGTAAATTGCTTTTTCACCAATCCTGATTACTTTTCCTTTGACCTTTATTCCATTTTTTTCTAAATCTTGTTGCTCTAAGTAAAAATTACCCCCGTAGATGGCAAGTCCAACTCCAATTAGAAATAATACAATGCCTACAAATGAAGCCCGTTTGTATGCGCTCATAAGTTGAAAAGTTTAGGTAGAATGTGTAGATAAGTTCGTAATGATATAGTTACATGATACGCATTTTTGAGGAATTTTTGAATTTGTTACAAAGTGTTTTTTTAAAAAATAAGACTAAAAAAAGCCGATACTGCCTGAGCAATATCGACTTTTGAAAAACAGAAATATTTAGAGGTTACCCTTGTGGATGCCAAACTCCCGTCAATGCCGTTGCTTTAGCATATTCGCTAAAATCTCGGGCAGGTCGGCCCAATACCTTTTCCACATCTTGGGTGAGGTGCGCATTGCGTCCATCCAAGACTTCATCAAACAAATAGTTGACAAGCCAGATATAGTCATTAGGCAACTGGTGTTGTTTGAGCAGTTGGTTGTATTCATCCATCGAGACTGCTTGATACTGAATGTTACGCCCCGTTTCTTTGGCTATTTCCAACACAACTTCCTCAAAAGACAACAGGCGAGGCCCGGTCAATTCATAAATCTGTCCTTGGTGTTGGGCATCGGTCAAAGCAGCCGTAACGATGTCGGCAATGTCTTCTACATCTACAAATGGAATGCGGGCCTCAGCACGAGGCAAAGCAACGTGTCCCGCCAAAACAGGTTCTAGAAAAACGCTTTCACTGAAATTTTGGTGAAACCAATCGGCGCGTACAATAGTCCAGGCAGTACCTGCATTCATAACGATTTGTTCGCAGGCTTGGGCTTCTTTTTCTCCTCGCCCTGACAACAGCACCAGATGTTTTACTCCCAAGTTTACCGCCATTGACGATAAGCTTTGGATGACTTCGGTAGCACCAGGTACTGCCAAGTCGGGCTGAAAAGTAATATAAACAGCCTCTATTCCGGTCAAGGCTTTGGCCCAGGTATTGGGTTGGTGCCAGTCGAAAGGAATGTCAGCACTGCGGGAGCCAACTCGAACTTGGTGGCCCAACTTGTTCAATCTTGCTACAACGCGTTTTCCGGTTTTACCAGTACCACCGATTACTAAAATTTGTTGATTTTTCATTGTTAAATGGTTTTTAAAGTGAATGAATATTAACCTGTAAAAGAAGCTTTTACCTTTGATTGCCAATAGGCATAAGTAATGAGAACTACCTCGGCAATGACTGGGAGTAAAATGGGATTGGTATAAAACTCATCATAGCTGCTTCCATAAGGGATCAAAATGAATGGAACCGTGACAAGGGCATCCATCAATAATGGCAAGGCAATGTGGACGGCCCCTACTGCCAGCCCGTGACCTACAGCCCCATTTTTGTAATATAGAGTTGCACTTATAAAAGTCGAAATGGCCACGGTGAGTAATAAAAACAGATTTTGCAGCAGCAATGAGTTTTGGGTAAGCGGGAAGTATATCAAGGCGATAAACACCACGAATACCATTACCCAATTGAACAATCCGGTCAAAATAACTCTTGAAATTTTCATGGTAATATGGTTTGAAAGTTTACATCGTTTGTAATTGTTTGATTTTACGCTTGCGTAGGGTGTGCTTGATGTACTTGATAAACCAAGGCACTCCATAGCCGTTTTTGTGGAGGTGTTGCCCACCCAATTGGTAAATATTGTCGTTGCCCTTGATGCCGTGTCCATCTAGCAAACGGTTGTAAAAGTTGAATAAACAACCAATGCAAATGGCATCATACAGCGCTTGTTGGCTCCATCCAGCTTGCAACACTTGGTCTACATCGGCTTGTACCAATTTGCTGGGAGTAAGGGTGAGCTTTTTGACGTAGTGTAATATGGGTTTGAGCTTATCTGCAATATCGGTAGTGTCAATATCGTCTAACAATGCCTCGATGATTTCAGGGGAAACGCCAAAGTTTTCGGCAACTGCTTGGTGACTTCCGTAGCAAAAATCACATTCGTTGAGCCCTGATACATAAGCAGCAATGATTTCTTTTTCGGCACTGCTCAAAGGTGATTGACCTCGCATCAAGCGTTGCGATAGTTTGTCCATAGGGGCAAATCGGGCCCGATCGCGAAAAGTAATGTCAGTGATGTCGGAATATTGGTCTAAATATTTGAAAAATGGCATAATGAAATGAGTTTAATTAATCTATAAATTGTGTTTAAAATAGTCGTAACTGGTTAATTAACCGGATGTTTGGCCCATTGCATAATGAGCAATAACAATCCAAAAGACAACGTCGCACAGATGGTTCTAATCAGATGGAAACGGTTCCAACTGGCCTCAAATTGGTTGCGTAAGTTTTGGGCATCTTGTAGACTTAACTTTGCCAGGTTGGCTTTTTCCAATAGGTTATTGAGGGGAATATTTCCTGTGCTGGTGGGTAACAAGACACCTAAAAAATAAAGTGCTGCGGCCACCAACAACAGGGCAAATAAAAGACCTGACTGAGGACGGTATAAAAACGCCGCGAGTACCGATATAAAACCAGGAGCCACAAAAACAAGCAAGAAGGCAGGGTTTAAAATGGTGCGATTCATTTGCTGAAAAGCCTTGAGATAACCAAAAGTATCTAGCCGAGCCAGCCCAGTAGTAACCGCATTGGCCCAGGTAAATAAAATACCAGCCGATAATCCGGTGAGTAGTGTGGCTACCAACAGGGTAATATTTTGTGCTGAGATATTGAATGTTGTCATAGGTTTGTATTGTTTAATCAAATTGAACAATACAAAGATGGCGGGTTGGCCACGAAATGACTTGTTTGAAAAGGAGGGAGATTTGTTTGAAAAGTATTTTTAGCTTTCAAGTCCACAGTCGATGGTCCACTAATTAAATGAAAAACGTAAAGTGAAAAATGAAAAGTGGACGCTTCGCGCAACCTGAAGAAACTAGTAATAAATCATCGCTTTGCGCAGCCATTTAACCATAGAACAATGAGCGAAGCGGAACAATATAGCAATAAAACAATGAGCCGAAGGCGGAACAATAAATCCATCTAACCATACAAAACCTTCACTTGATTACCTCACTAGGACGAAAACCAAATTTTTTGAGAAAAGCCGTAGAGAAAGAGCTCAGACTTTCGTAGCCGACTTGCCAGGCTGCTTCCTGAATGCTAAAATCACCACTGCTCAGCAGTTGGTGGGCTTTGGCGAGGCGCTCGTTTTGTAAATGTTTGAATACCGGTACTCCAAACAATTCCTTGAAGTTTTTTTTGAGTTTGTAGCTGTTAAGGCCAATCAGACGGGAAAGCTCGTCGAGCGAAGGAGGAGACACCAGATTTTGGGCAATGATGTCTTTGGCTTGGTAGAGTTTTTCTCGGTCCTGGGTCTTGATGGTGTTGTTTTCTTTGTCCGTCATTTCGCTGGCCAAGGCAATAAAATGAGACACGAGCTCTAGTACTTGGCTACGCAAAAACATCATGCGGGTGGCTTCTTTATAAGAGGTATTGAAAACCTTATCGACCGCCTGTTGCATGTCGGGATTCATATAAAATACGGGCCCCTCAATAAAATTTTCCTCAGGATATACCAGGTCGTACAAGTTTTTGGCAAACACCTCACTTTCTTCTTTGGGTAAATCAGGGATGTTTTTGATGGATAGCAATATGCAAATGCATTGTAGGTATTTTTCGGGGCTGATACGGTGGGTAAATTCCACTCCAGGGTTGGCAAAAAACGACATGGCAATGCCCTTGGTATTGTGATACTGCTTTACTTGGTCATTGTAATGGATGTCGAGGGCTACATTGCCCGAGCCATAAAAGGCAAAACCAATGGCAGGTTCCCAAAAGCCACAAGTATCTACAATGGGTTTTTCGGAAGTAGATTGCTCAATGAGCACCACAAAGTTTTGGATTTCGATAATGTCTCGGGTCATGGCTAAAGTAATCTCTTAGGCTGGGTTCAACTAAACCATAATTTAGTGGTTTTTCTGGGAGTCAACAAATCATCTATGCAATAAATACAATGTAGAGATGATTTGTTTTCTTACAGGGCAAAGATCTTAGAGGGGCATTTTACTTAAGAGGGCTTTTCAAATAGTTTGTAAAAAAATAATCCCTAAATGTTCGCCCAATGGGCAATGAAACATCCAGGATAAAAGCTTGATTACCCGATACGCGAGTGATAAACCGTATATTGACTACATAAGACTTATGTATTTGACAAAAGTATTTGTTGGGAAGCTGTTCGTTCCAATGCCTCAGCGAATAAGCTACAAAATATGAGCGATCTATTGTAAATATTTTGGTATAATCCCCATCCGATTTGATGTATTGAATGTCACAAGTATTTATTTTAAGGTAGTCATTATTGTCTTTTACAAAAATAAGTTCATCCTCTTCTGTTGTCGTAAGCCCGTGATTTTGATCTATTGTAGCTTCTGAAGGAAGTGTGGGAGATAATTTAGAGATAGCCTTTACAAATCGCTCGAAAGAAAAGGGTTTGAGGAGATAATCTACTACATCTAACTCATAGCTTTGAATGGCATATTCAGAGAATGCCGTAGTAAAAATGATTTGGGGATGAGGGCTTAATATCTGTAAAAAATTGATGCCCGATATTTTGGGCAAGTGTATATCCAGAAAGATGACATCTATCGGGGTAGTTTTCAAAAACTCTAATGCGGTCAAGGCATTATTAAAAGTTCCTTTCAAATCTATAGTACCCATATCCGCAATGTATCTTTGGAGTATTTTTTGGGCTGGAACCTGATCTTCTATGATGATGCAAGAAAATGTCATAGCGAAGTTTTTAAATTTAAATCAAGGTTTACTTCATACAATTGATGTTGGTTTTTGATGACCAACGCGTGTCTTTGAGGATACAATAATTGTAATCGGGCTTGTACATTTTTCAGGCCAATACCACTGTCGATGTTGTCATTGTTTTGTTCCAAAGAATAAGTATTACTACAGTACAAGCTCAGTTTGCCTCCACTTATTTCTAGGTGTATTTTGATGCGTATCCCTTCGGTTTGACTGGAGGTACTGTGTTTGAAACAGTTTTCTATAAAAACTACCAAAATGAGTGGAGCAATCACCTGGTTGTCAATGGTTCCTTTTACTTCAAAACTCACCAAACCTCGATCATCTATTTGCAGTTGTTGTAAAGCCACAAAGTCTTGGAGGTATTTGATTTCCTTTGCCAAAGGCACCTCTGACTTGGCCCCTTCGTATAGCATGTATCTCAGCAAAGAAGAGAGTTGGAGAATGATTTCTGGAGTTTGAGGCGAATTTGCCAAGGCATAAGAATACAGGTTGTTGAGGTTATTGAACAAAAAATGAGGGTTGATCTGCGTCTTTAAAAATTTGAGCTCACTTTCTGACATCAAGTTTTTGAGTTTTTCTACCTCATTTTGCTTTACGTGCATATCCCATCCCATTTTAATGCCTACAAATACAATAATAGTGGGTGCTATTTCTCCCAATGTGTGAACGATCCCAGGAAAAGAAGTTCCTCGACTATTGGGAAAGAAGATTTTTTCCAAAACCAATTCCTCTATCAAGATAACGAGGGTCAATGCTACTATAACACCTAACGCAAATACACCATATTTTTTTTTATAAAAGAAATGGGGCAGGAACCAATAGTTAATAATGATCACTGTAACTAAATAATTGGCAAAGAAATAAAAATCATAAGCATGTAAGTGGGAGTGATGCCTGTCGAGTGCTTTGGTGAGAAAAAATAAAATTACGAATGAAGCCTGAAGCCAAATATCGAGGGTGATTTTAGAAAAGAATCTTTTAATGATCATCTTACAAAACTACGCTACCCACAACTACATATGCAAAAACAATGGTTGAATAGGCATTTGAATTGGTTGAACAGCTGAATTACGCTGACATGCGTTTTTTTTCATTGACCAGCCTGATTGTGTTGTTCAGCGATTTTATTTTATGAAGGTGATCACTGCACATAGATTTGTATCAATAGTTCACCGCATTGGTTCATAACCCAATGTCATTAAGTTAAGAACAACCGCTGAAAAATGAACACCGAATATTGATCAACGAATGTCGAATAACGAAGTAAATCACTCATTGAATAGCCGATGGAGATGCGTTAGCCTCCTTAAAATCATAAACTATTGGAAAATGAAAAATAGATACCGCTTTTTTTTGATGGTTTTATCAGTGACCATCACCACTACTGCTTTTAGTCAGGCTACGAAACCGTTGGCTATTGTAGGCAAAATCATTGATAAAAATAGCCGACAACCACTAGAATATGCTACCGTCTCGTTGTTTGAAAAAAACACAAATAAATTGATTACTGGAGGGGTAACTGGCACGAATGGAAGGTTCTCGATTCAGGTAAAACGTTCGCCCCAATCTTTGTTTGTCAAGATTGAGTTTATTGGGTATCAGTCCATCATCATCCGCCAACTTGAGGGAGCTCAAGGCCAGATAGATTTGGGGGTTGTTAGCATTGTACCTGATAAAAAAATGCTGAATGAGGTGACGGTAACTGCGGAAAAATCTCAGACAATTTTTAAACTGGATAAACGGGTTTTTAATGTGGGAAAAGACCTGATAAGTGCAGGGGGCAGTAGCTTGGATGTGCTCAACAATGTACCTTCGGTAAACGTGAGTATTGAGGGAGCCATTAGTCTGAGGGGGAATACCAATGTGCAAATCTTGATTAACGGAAATCCATCGGTGATGACTGGAGGGAGCAGCAACTCATTGGGGGCTATTTCGGCTTCTATGATAGACCGGATAGAGGTGATTACCAACCCATCGGCCAAGTATGATGCAAAAGGAACTACCGGAATCATTAACATTGTATTGAAAAAAGAGGAGCGACGGGGCTTCAATGGTTCTGTTACGGTAAACACTGGAGTACCCGAAAACCATAGTTTGGGACTCAGTCTGAGTAAACGCACCGAAAAGTTGAACTTATTTACCCAATTGGGTATTGGCAAAAGAATGTTTCCTTCCAATTACCGAGGAATTACCATTGATCGCAACAATGCCAATGGGCAACAACTACAAAATAATGGAGATGCCGAAAAACACGAACAGTTTTACAATATCAGGCTCGGAATGGATTATCACATCAATGCTTTGAATGTAATCACCTTGGCGGGGAATTTTGCCTATGAATTTGAGAATGAATTTTCGGACACTTATTACAACTTGCTGAATGCCAGCGAACAAACCATTAATTTGTCTCAACGTGACGAAAACACCACTGCTACCAACCCTAAATGGCAGTATGATTTTCAGTACAAAAAAACCTTTGCCCACAATAAAGATCAAAGCTTGACATTTACTGCTCAGGGTTTCTTCTTTGGGAAAGACCGCAACTCTGTTTTCAAAAATACGACTACTCAAGGTACCCAAGGCGATTTTGAGCAAACTTCGACTTCAAACTTTTCAGATGCTTCGTATTCTTTTCGCCTGGATTATACCCATCCGTTTGCCAAGAATAATACCTTGGAGTTGGGAGCCAAATACGACTTGAATTTCAACGCCAACGATTACGAAGTAGTAGATATAGTGAATGGAAATGCTGTCATCAATCCAGCTTTTACAAACTTATTTGAATTTGATCAAAAAGTGTTGGGAGTATATGGAACATATGCTTATGAACTGGGTAAAGTAGGTTTGAAGGCAGGGGTGAGGGTAGAAAATACGCAAATAGATACCCGCTTGGTGACAACAAGTACGAACAATCAACAAGATTATACCAATGTTTTTCCTAGTGTGCACCTGTCTTATAAAGTCACGAAGCAGTTTTCTGCCCAAGTAAGCTACTCCAAGCGCATCCATCGCCCCAGAATGTGGGATTTGAACCCTTTTACCACGATTAGAGATAACCTGAACCAATCCTTTGGCAACCCCAGCCTTCAGCCCGAGTTTACTGATTCATATGAACTGACTGCCATCCAAAACTGGGAAAAAGTGTCGGTCAATGTCTCTGTGTTTCATCGACGTACCCAAGACGTAGTCAACGACATTACCCAAGTAATGGATAGCCTGACCATTACCGTGCCCCAAAATGTGGGCAATAGTGAAAATACCGGGATTGAAGTGAATGGAAAACTGACTCCGATCAAGTGGTTTTCTCTGCTGGGAGATTTCAACTGGACTTATTTTAATCGTAGTGGTTCTTATGAACAAACCGATTTTGCCTTTGAGAATACCCGTTGGTCGATACGACTGACCTCTAAGTTTAAATTTCCGTGGGGCATAGACGCTGAAGTGCGGGTACGTTATCGTTCTGCGGTTCAGGAATTATTGGGTACCCAACAAGAAATTGCGTTTGCCGATTTGGGTATCAAGAAAAAGTTGTGGAAGGGGAGGGCTGTAGTGAATTTCAGTGTGCGAGATGTGTTTAGTTCCCGACGTAATATTACTGAAATGGATCAGCCGGGCTTTTATCGTTATAATAATCGACAATGGGGAGGGCGCATGATGGTTTTGGGAGTGAGTATGAGTTTTGGCAAAGGAAATGCGATGGAGTTTTCGGGGCATAAACGGTTTTAAACTGATATGATTTTAGGCCTAACAGTTTTTAAAAACCTGTTAGGTAGGGTGTTCAGAATTTAAAAAAAGTACCCCGCGTTTTTAGCCGTGTCCATTAGC
>CALDJV010000396.1 GCA_937899305.1 uncultured Cytophagaceae bacterium | reverse complement strand
AAAGCTTCATACAACAAGACATTCCAATATTTGCATTTGGTGAGCAACTCTACCGTGGGGCTGCCTACTGATGTATGGCTACCAGTAGATAACAATATTCGCCCCCGTGAGGCAGACCAAATCGCGTTGGGCTACTTCCAAAACTTGGGTAAAAAGTATAGTTTTTCGGTAGAAGGTTATTATAAAGCAATGCATCAGGTAATTGATTATCGAGACAATGCAGACATTTTTCTAAATGAAAACATTGAAACCCAACTACGCACTGGTTTTGGCCAAGCTTATGGGGTGGAGTTTCTTTTTGAAAAGAAGAAAGGTCGTTTACAAGGTTGGTTAAGTTATACCCTCTCGCGGGTAGAGCGTACTATTAATGGAGTAAATAACAATAAAACCTATGCTCCTCGCTACGATCGTCGCCATAATCTTTCCCTGATTGCCACTTACGAATTGAGCTCAAGATGGCAGTTGTCGATGAACTACGCCTACATCAGTGGCGCGGGCATTACAGTTCCACAAGGTATTTATTCCTTTAGTGAATATAACGCATTCAATTATTATTCAGAGCGTAATGCCTTTAAATTACCAGATTTTCACCAATTGGATTTGAGCGCCAAGCTACGCAGTAAAAAACGAAAAAAATGGCAAGGGGAATGGGTATTTGGGTTAACCAATGCTTATAACCGCAAAAACACTTTTACTTATTACTTGGCCATACAGCAAAATGAAGCCAGTGCTCAAGCATATAAAATGTATTTATTTGGTTTAATGCCTGCGATTAGCTACAACTTTAAATTTTAACATCATGAACAAAACCATTCAATTTCTTTTTATAACGATTGTTTTATTTTTATCAGGCTGTCTGCAAAAAGTAGACAGTGAATTATTTGCCAACCAAAAACGGGTAGTCATTGATGGACTGATCACCAATGACGCAGGCCCTTATTTTGTGCGGGTTGCCAAGAGTAGTACCCGGATTGGTGATTTTAAATCCGATCCTAACCAGAACCTTGGCTATCATCGTAAAGTAGATGGAAATCTAGTTTATGAACCGATCAAAGATGCGGTGGTTACTATTGAAGATGACATGGGCAATGTAGATGTTCTTGAGCTCTGGAATGAACCCTCCAGATGGCCTGATAGAGCAGCTACATGGGCTGATTTGGGAATGTATCGTACCACTACCAAAATGCAGGGAGTTGCTGGACATACTTATACGCTAACGGTGATACATGAGGGGCAAAAATATGAATCAGTTGTTACAATTCCTCCTCTCTCTACATCTATTAATCAGATAAAATTTGAGTCAGTAAATATCCCAGGAACTGATATACCCAGTGGAGCTTATGCACCATTTGTATCCTTTCAAGAACCCCAAAATAGTAAAGACTACTACATGTTTTTTTACCGAAAGAAACCTTACTATCGAAACCCACGTCCTGAGAAGTTTTGGACCATGCTTTTTACCGAATACCTCATCTTTGATGACAAGTTTCTTGTAGAAAACACCCAAAACTTAAGCCTCTTACCTAAGAATACTCTTCATGAACTCCCTCGGATAAGTGACGTTACTGGTAGCACAGTAACAGTAGAAATGCACTCAATAAGTCCTAAGGCTTTTGATTACTATCAAGCCCTGAACGAACAAATAAGAAACGATGGAGGAGCCTATAGTGCAGCTCCTGCTTCACCACCTACTAATATAAGTAATGGAGCACTTGGTTTTTTCAGAGCTTCCTCTGTCAACCAAGTTGAAAAACACGTGCTACCATAAAAAATGTTCTGATAAAACTAGTACATTTCTATTATCCTAAAACGGCTCCCAATCAGGAGCCGTTTTTTTTAATATTTTTACCAAAAAATGTCATTTTTTCATTAGGGTGGTGCGCTACCCTGTTGTCGTACCAATGAATTCACCAATGACTACTTGCAGGTATCTATATTTCGTTCACCACAAAATAAGTACAACTATGAATTACCCTAGGAATCAGGAGTTTTTCCATCATTTTTGGAAAAAGCTCACCTCCTTTTTGATGCTATACTTTTTCATTGCAACATTACCTGCTCAGGCGCAACAATTGTTGCAAAAAAAAGTGCAACTAAAGCAATCAGACAATTCATTGCTTGAAATCATCCAAGAGCTAGAACAAACTCACGGGATTACTTTCTCATACGACGAAAGTGCATTGCCTAAAGTTCGCCTCAAACTTGACAAAAAGTACTGGCAATTGAAGGAGTTACTCAAAGCGATTGAGGGGCAAGTTGCCGTGGAGTTTCGCTACTTGAACGGCCAGATCATTCTCCGCAAAAAGAAAAAAGCCAAGGTAAACTTCAGCGGTACCATCAAAGTAGATGGAGAACAAATACCTGGCGCCACCGTGTATGTACCAGAACTCAACATAGGTTCGGCTACTGATGCCAACGGTTATTATTCGCTTTTGCTTCCCCCAGGTAGGTATACCTCAGTATTTTCATTTATTGGCCATCAGCAGGAAAATCGCCCTTTGAACCTGGACCAAGATACCTCGCTAGATGTCAACCTATATCCATCGGTTGATCCATTGGAACAAGTCGTCATAAGTGCGTCGCAAAGCAAAACAATTGATTTATTACAAACGATGCATACTGGCCAGCATCAAGTTGATGTCCAGCAAATCAGCCGAATGCCCATGTTAGGGGGAGAAACAGATATCTTACGAGGCATGCAGACTTTGCCTGGTATTCAGAATGCCACCCCTGGAACGATTAACTTCTCAGCAAGGGGAGGAGCTTATGATCAAAACTTGGTGTTGTTGGATGGCATCCCGATCTACAATACCGCACATTCGTTAGGGTTCTTTTCATTTATTAACCCTGATGCCATCGATCGGGTCACTTTGTACAAAGGCCACATACCAGCCAAATATGGTGGACGCTTGTCTTCTATTACCAATATGCAAACCAGCAGTGATGAGGTCGAGAAATTTAGCTTGAAAGGAGGCATAGGCCTACTCAGTAGTCGTTTGGCTATCCATACTCCACTGGGTAAACAGGTATCTTTGCGTATTGCAGGGCGTATTTCTACCAGTGGCATCATCAACTTATTCCCTCAACCTACCCCAGATATCAATACTCCACCCGTCAATCGTATTCACAATACGGTAAGCGATTATACCGATTTGGTAGCCAGTATATTGGTAAAACCCACTGAAAAAGACCGGGTCAAACTGACCTCAATACTTTCACGAGATACATTTGAGGGGGCGGATGTCATTCTTGGGCAAAGGTTCGCCTGGCAAAGCAAAGGATTTGCCCTCAATTGGCAACGGAAATTCAGTTCATCACTTCAAGGAGATTTTAACTTGCATTACAGTCGTCTCGACCAAGGGTATGCATTTGGTGACCTCACCCGAGATTATAACATTGGTTATCAATGGCAGGCAGGGATCGAGCAAATGGGAGGTAAAATGAGCTTTGGCTACCTGTTTTCACCCCAAAGTCAACTTGCTTTTGGTGCGGACTTCATGAAGCACTATTTTCGCCCTGGAAAAACCCAGGAAAGCATCGGAATCGCGGATGTCACCCTGGCAGACCGTCATTCGTTGGAATCTGGACTTTATGTAGTTCACCGCCTGGATTTAACCCCCAAGCTTAAGATGAATTATGGGGCGCGTGTTTCTGGCTTTTATAATATTGGAGGAGTCAGGTATGTCTATGATGAATCCCAAAACTTGATAGAATCCCAAAATTTTGCCGTGGGTAAATTGATGGATGCCTTCATTGGTTTTGAACCCCACTTCAGCTTACGTTATCGTTTCAATCACCGGACTGCAGTCAAGTTCTCTTATAGTCGTCATTACCAATATTTACATCAGGTCAACAACTCTGCGGTTCAATTGCCCACTAATATTTGGCTACCTGCCAACAACAATCTCAAGCCTCGCTTTGTAGATCAACTTTCTCTGGGATATTTTCAGAAACTGGACAAAAAAGAAAGGTTTGAAGTTTCGGCGGAGATTTATGCCCGTTGGATGCACCGAGTCACTGATTTTCGCGATAACGCGGACGTAGTTTTGAATGATCGATTGGCTACTGAAGTCAACACAGGCACCGGACAGGCATTGGGGCTCGAGTTGATGTTTCGCAAAAAAGGGAAGAAACTAAATGGTACTTTGAGCTATACCTTGTCAAAAGTGGTTTTTCGTATTCCAGGCATTCACCAAGATGAGTCTTATGCTCCTCGTTATGATCGCCCTCACAATTTAAGCTTGAACCTGTCCTACGAGCTAGGGCGTAGGTGGCGCATTGCCAGTAACTTTACCTATATGAGTGGCGCGCTTACTACCCTTCCTCAAGGATGGTTTGTATTGAATAACCGCTTGTATAATTATTTTACCAAACGCAATGATTTTCGCCTTCCTCATTTTATGCAGTGGGACCTCAATTTTACGCTTAAAAGCAAGCAAAGGCGCCGTTGGCAAGGAGAATGGTCATTTGGGGTTACTAATGTATTGAATCGACGCAATCCTTTGGCCGTATTTCGTGATCAATCCCGCCATACACCAGTCAAGAGCAACCGTTTTGTGAACATGTATTTGACTGGTTGGGTGCCTTATGTTTCTTATCAATTCAAATTCTAACCTAACCTTTATGAAAAACCTATCTCAAATATATTCAAATCTTGCCATTGGTCTGGGTGGTGCTTTATTGTTGAGCGGCTGCTTTGCCCAAGACGATTTTGACCTTGAGGCAGATTCCAATCCTCCTATTGTCATTCAGGCGGTCATTACAGATCAAGCAGGTCCTTATTACGTCCAAGTATCACGGGCAATTAGCCGTACCATATTTCCTGCCGATGACAACATCAATATTACTTTTTCTTCCATTCATGACCCTGTTACCAACGCTACGGTTACCCTGACCGACGACCAAGGAAACAGTGATGTGTTAGCCCCTTATGACCAGGCGTTTCCAATACCCAACGCTCAAGGAGATACGCTTCCGTTTGCAGCATATGGATTTTATCGAACCACTACAAGCCTTCGTGGGGTTCCAGGCAGCACCTATACATTAACGGTACAACACGAAGGAAAAACTTACGAAGCGAAGGCCACAATGCCTCAAGCGCCTCCAGCTATTCGCATCGATTACGACCAATTGATATATCCATTACTCAGCTTTAGTGAACCTCAAGGAACGGATTTCTACCGATTTTTTTATCGTAGGTTTTCTGGAAATGACTTGACCACTAGTCGTTTCTTTTATAATCAAGTGGAAGATAATTTATGGCCATTACTCTACCCAAAGTCACAAACCTACTCTGATCAATTTTGGGGAAATGAGGTTGAAAACCTAGATATTTATCGGGTGAACTTTCCACAGGGCACTCCTCAGGAAGAGATTTGTGGAGTGTGTCCTGACAATATACAGATACAAATGCATACGATGACCGAAGAAGCTTATGAATTTTATAATGCTCTGAACCGACAAATAAGGACTGATGGAGGTACTTTTAACCCGGAGCCTGCTACGCCACCTACCAATTTTAGCAATGGAGCCCTTGGTTTTTTTACTGTGTCAACAGTTCGAAGCATCATTGCCCCCATTAGATATTAATCAGGTAATTCATCACAAAATCCCGATATTTGTATGGTGCTTTATCAGGATTTGTTTTTATGATAAAGCTGATCTGGTTTGGATGTTAAACCCTAACAAACTTTTAGAAAAAACTTTGTTTTTCACTAGGGTGATCGGCTACACTATTGTCGTACCAATGAATTTAATAATTGACTATAAGCGGCTACGCTCATTGACCACAAAATAAGTACAAACATGAATTACCCAATGAATAAGGAGTCTTTCTATCATTTTTGGAGAAAATTCACCTCCTTTTTGACGTTATGCTTCTTGATTGCAACACTACCTGCCCAGGCGCAACAATTGTTGCAAAAAAGAGTGCAGCTAAAACAATCGGATGGTTCATTGCTTGAAATCATCCAAGAACTAGAACAACATCATGGGGTTACTTTCTCGTATGATGAAGGTTCGTTGCCCAAATTTCGCTTCAAATTAACTAAAAAATACTGGCAGCTGAAGGAACTATTCAAAACGATTGAGGGGCAAGTTCAGGTGGAGTTTCGCTACTTGAATGGCCAAATCATCCTCCGTAAAAAGAAAAAAGCCAAGGTAAACTTCAGTGGTACCATCAAAGTAGATGGGGAGCAAATACCAGGTGCAACAGTATATGTACCCGAACTCAACATAGGTTCGGCTACTGATGCCAACGGCTATTATTCGCTTTTGCTGCCCCCAGGTCGCTACAATTCCGTATTTTCGTTTATTGGCCATCAGCCAGAAAGCCGGGTATTGGAATTGGAACAAGATACCTCTATGGATATCAATCTCTATCCTACCATCGATCAGCTGGCAGAAGTAGTCGTAAGTGCGCCACAAAGTGCTTTAATTGACTTACTAAGCCTGGCGCAAACTGGAGTACACCAAATAGATATCCAACAGATGAAAGATTTGCCCATGTTTGTGGGAGAAACGGACATTGCTAAGGGCATACAAACCTTACCTGGGATTCAAAATGCCCACGTTGGTACCAGTAATTTTTCGGTAAGAGGAGGGGGCTATGACCAAAACCTGATTCTACTAGATGGCGTACCGATTTATAACACAACCCACACTTTGGGGTTTTTCTCAGTATTCAATGCCCACACGCTCCAAAACGCTCGCCTTTACAAAGGGAGTTTACCTGCCCAATATGGTGGTAGATTGTCTTCGGTATTGGCTTTGGAGACTAGAGAAGGAAATCAGGAAAACATAAAAATACAAGGAGGTGTTGGCGTCATTAGCAGTAATTTAGCAATAGATGGCCCCATTGGTAAAAAAGTGACTTTTATGGTGGGAGGGAGGTATGGATACCCCAGTTTATTCCTCAATGCCCTGGATAAAATAGGCGCCTTTCTGTCTCCATCAGAATTCATCAGTGGCACTGGAAATAAGATGAACTTTGTTGACCTGAACGCCAGGGTAAACCTCAAACTCAATCCAAATAATCAAGTCAGTATCACTGCCTTTGGTGCTCAAGATCATTTTCATAGCCAAGTCATTCTCCGAGACAATACTTATGACTGGGGCAATCTTGGTGGGGCGGTCAATTGGCGGCATCGTTTCAATGCTCGTCTCCTGAGCAACATCAAGTACTTTTACAACCAATCTCACTACAGTTATCAACAGGCATCTGATAGTGATCATTTTAAATGGTCCAGTGGTATCCAACAGCAAGGCGTCAAAGCAGATTTTGACTACCAGTTTTCATCACGCAACCAGCTTCATTTTGGGGCTGCGCTTACCCATCTTTATCTCAATCCTGGCAAACTGGATAACCTGGATGAAAATAACGATTTAATTGCCTCAACCGCATTGGAGACCAAGCAAGCAGTAGAAGGAGCCATTTACCTTGGGCATCGGTTTTCCTGGAACAAATGGCAATTCAATTATGGTCTGCGGCTTTCATCCCTTCACAATATAGGCCCAGGTCTTGAGCACATTTATGATAATAACCAAAACGTGGTTAGACAGCAACGTTATCTGCCTGGAGAGGTGATGAGCGCATTTTATGGCTTGGAACCAAGAGCTTCTATCCGCTATTTGCTTCACCCCAATGCCTCTTTGAAAGCCTCTTACACCCGTACTTACCAATATTTACATCAGGTAAGCGATGCCTCGGTAGGATTTCCGGTAGATGCCTGGCTTCCGGCAAATCGTAACATAAAACCGCGTTTTGCCCATCAATATGCCTTGGGATACTTTCTTACTTTAGGCAAATATGCAGGGTACGAGTTCTCGACTGAGGCTTACTACCGTCATAGCCATCGGGTGATAGATTATGTAGATAATGCCCAGTTGTTTATGAATGATGCCATAGAAACCCAAATAAGTCCGGGCGAGGAAGTAGCCTATGGCCTGGAGTTTTTGTTTAAAAAGAAAAAAGGACGGCTAAAGGGATGGTTGGGTTATACGCTGGCCAAGGTAGCACGAAATACCCCAGGAATCAACAATGGCCAAACCTACGCCCCTAACTATGACCGCAGGCATAATGTCACCTTGAATACTACTTATGACCTGACCAAACGATGGAGAATCTCGGCCAGTTTTCAATACATGTCGGGGGCAGCTGCCACGGTACCCACAGGTGAGTTTATCTTTAACAATCAAGTATTCAATGCTTATTCAGCCCGTAACCACCATCGCCTACCCGCTTTTCATCAGTTAAACTTGAGCATCATTCTAAGGAGTAAGCAACAAAAGAGGTGGCAGGGAGAATGGGTTTTAGGAGTAAACAATGTGTACAATCGAGAAAATGTATTTTCGCTTGGTCGTCCTAATACTCAAATTGGCAACTGGTATATCAATCGGCAACTTCTTCAAATGTCTTTTTTTGGTTTGATGCCTTACATTTCCTACAATTTTAAATTTTAAAAACCATGCAATTGAAAAACATCAAAACCATATACCTCATTGCTTTTTGTTTCCTGGCGCTCTCTCTTTCCAGTTGTTTCAATGTGCTATCTGAAAATGAAGTCATCACCGATGAACACACCCCACGTCTGGTAGTCAATGGGCTCATTACCAGTCAACCTGGTCCTTACTATGTGCAGTTATCTCTTACTTCTGTTCCTTCGGCACTGGCGGTCGATTATACCCCCATCACAAATGCCACAGTAACCATCAGTGACACTCAAGGCAATGTGGATGTATTGAAACCATTTGATGATGAATACCCGAATCTGTACGACGGAGATAACCTTAACCGTACTTGGGCAGACCTGGGGTACTACCAAACCACGACAAATCTACAAGGAACCCCTGGTCAAACGTACACTTTAACCATTGTATATGATGGCCAAACTTACAAAGCAACCGCTACCATGCCATTAAATGCTCCTGAATTGGCGCTGAAACATGAAGACAATTACAAATTACCTTTTATATACTTTGATGAACCACAGGACCAAGAAAACTACTACCTGTTTTATTACAGTTCTTTTACAAATGGGAGCGCTTGGCCTTTCCATTCTAGGT
>CALDJV010000395.1 GCA_937899305.1 uncultured Cytophagaceae bacterium | reverse complement strand
ATTTTTTGGGCAATATGCCTCTTAATCAAAATGCTTGCCGCTCACTAATGATGAAGAATACATTTTTATATGCTATCGCCTGCTTTTTATTAGCTTCGTTTACAGTAAACGCACAAGGAATCAACTTTCAAAAAGGTACTTGGGCGGATATCAAGGCCAAGGCAAAGGCCGAAAAGAAACATATTTTTGTGGATGCCTACACGGTTTGGTGTGGCCCCTGTAAGTGGCAATCCAAAAAAGTATTTCCTCAAAAAAAGGTAGGTGATTTTTTCAATAAGCACTTTGTGGCCTATAAAATGGACATGGAAAAAGGAGAGGGGCTCGCCTTTGCCAAAGAATACGGAGTGAAGATTTATCCTACTTTGGTATACTTTAACCCTGAAGGCGAAATGGTCCACAAAACGGTGGGAGCTTCTCCGGCCGATAAGTTGCTAAAGGCTGCCACTGATGCGTTGAATCCCGAAACTCAGTTTATTACTTTACAGCACCGCTTTGAAAAAGGAGAAAAGAGCAATGTGTTCCTTGAAAAATACATCAAAGCTTTAGAAGCCGTTCACGAAGATTTTACTGGACCTACCCAATTGTATTTGGATCAATTGGGCCAAGAGAAATGGGCTACTGTCAAAGGGTGGAAATTTATTAATCATTATGTTAAAAAATCTTCATCAAAAGTTTTTGAATACGTCATGAAAAATCAGGCTCAATTTGAGCGAGTAGCCAAGGAAAAAAGAGATGTGAAAAATTATATCAGCGAGGTTTGGGGATATGACATGAAACAATTAGAATACTCTAAAGATAAGAGCAAAGCGAAATTAGAGGTACTTATACAAAGACTCAAAAAAGCATTTGGCGAAAGTAGAGAGGCCGAAAAGCAGATAGCCAGAGCGATGTGTTGGTTTTATGTTGGTGACAGTGAAAACTCCTTTCAGTATGCTTGTAGATACTTTGATAATTATTGTGATGATGCTTGGGATTTCACCCACATAGCTTATATTTATAGCACCACCACCAATGACGCTCAAAAGCTAGAAAAAGCACTGGCTTGGGTTGAAAAATCAGTGAAACTGGCAAAAGATTTTGGTAGCCTGCACATCCAAGCGCACCTATTATATAAACTAAAGCGCTACAAAGAAGCTAAAACAATAGCAGAAGCGTCTATTGCCTTGGATAAAAAAGGAAATGGATCTGTCATGGGAACCAAAAAATTATTAGAGAAGATCAACGCAAAGTTATAGCTCCTAATGAACTGGTATTGAAAAGCCTGTAAGACAGGCTTTTTCTAAATACTTCCTTTCAAGTAGGAAGTATAAAGTAAGTTTACCTGAAGTGATGACCCTACCAAAGGTCAAATAGTGGAAAGGTAAGAAACACCGAAAAACGATGACGAGTGGGAGCTGGGCTTCCCTCGAAACGAGCCACTTGATTGATTTGGTAACCATAAGTGAAGTGCAGCACCTTGACAATATTAAGCCCAACCTCAGGAGTAAACACCAAGCGATGGCCTCGTTTGGGGTAGTAGTTGAGGTTGAGACTTGAAGTGAAAATGTATCCCCAGGTAAATCCTGCACTGAGTTTGGGCGATATTTCATCACCGCCTAGTTCAACTCCAGCCGCCAGCCCCCAATTAGAGGTGGTAATGAGGTTGTAATCGTCATAAGTGCCCAACCCCACCAACACTTCTACCCAACGATGGTCGTCTAGGCGAGTAGTCCCTATCTTGATTACTTTGGTGGTCTCCTGAGCTGTGGCGATAGGAGCCAACAATACCAGTATAATCAGCAAGCCAGTCAACCTTTGAATTACATTACTCAAAATCGTTTTCATAGTGGATCAAGAAAAGTTTAGTGGATAAATGTGGGTATGGTTAAAAATACCGAGATACGATGTTTGCTGATATCACGACGCCCCTCGTTGAGCGATGCTTGATTCAATTGATACCCATAAGTGACATGGATCACTTTGAGCATATTGATCCCTATTTCGGGCGTAACCACTATCCGATGGCTTCGCTTAGGATAGTAACTTACGTTGAGGCTTGTAGTAAAAAGCAATCCCCAGGTGGCCCCTGCACTGAGTTTGGGTACAATTTCTCGGCTACTAAACTCAAATCCTCCGGCGAGCCCCAGGCAGGGTTCAAACATGCCTAATTCGCTACCTGATACATACCCTACGCCATATAAAATTTCCCCCCATTGGTTGTTATTTACGGTGGAAGTTCCCAGTTTCAGTACCGAAACATCTTGAGCTTGTAAGGTAGAAAAGGCGCCTAGGCTTGTAAAAAACAGACAAAGCCGGTAAAATACTTTTATAGTGTTCATAGTGTAGTATATTCAAGTTCATAGTGTGTTGTGTTATCAAGTGGTTTCAACGCCGAAACCAAGGCATAGGAATGGTAAGAAAAAACGAGAAGCGATGAGGGTTGGATCGTTTACCGCTTTCCCGAACTGTGTTGAAGCGATACCCATAGGTAATGTGTAAAAGTTTCATCAAAGCTCCACCGATTTCTGGGGTAAAAGCAAGCTTTTGGTCACGTTGGGCAAAATAGTTTACATTGAGGCTTCCAGTAATAGAAAATGGTCCACCCGTATTGATACCCACACTTATTTTGGGAGAGGTCTCGAGGTCATTGGTTTCTATTCCAGCGCCTACCCCAAGTGTTACTGCATATATGCCCGTATAATCTGTAGCGTAGCCTTCGCTGAGTATAAAACCATAGCCAACCAATATTTCATGCCAAGTTTGACCATCTTGTGATGTAATACCGGGTTTGAGTACTACTTGTGCTTGATTTGGAGTGTAGTATCCCAAGCCAAATAGAATTCCTACAGTCAATAAAAATCTGATACCTATCTTGTTCATCGTGTTTGAGGTTTTGTACGGATTTGCCGCCAAAAGTTTATGGCTTATGTTGAGAAAATTGGTGATATCTACCAGCAAGACAAAGAAAATGACCTGAGGGAGGAGGAAGGGGTAAGGATACCCGCAATTAATTTATAGGATTTGGGATTATTTGCTAATAAAAACAGATGGAGTTGCAGTTTTTGCAATATAAATAGAACTGATTGGCCTGTAAAATAATGAATTGCCTCAAAATCAATGGACCCTTGATTCTGAGGCAGTTTGAACTGAGCAATAAGTTTGTCTGTCAGATTTTATGGGAGACTTTGTAAGCCGCCTCATAAACGAACTATCTTTGGCCAAGCCAGGTATTTATTCTGAAAATGTGATTTAAAATAAGTCAGCTATTTGTTGATGGGTTCTGGCCAGTGAAGCCTCAAATGTAGTTCCTCCATATTCTTCGTTCTCGAGCGTCACTTCGGTAATATCGCGAATACCCATAATACCAAATACTGTTTTAAGATAAGGTGTTTGAAAATTCATATGGGCATTGATCTCTCCTGAATTGTACCCAGTATCGCCTCGGCTACTAAGTAAATACATTTGTTTTTGGTGTACCAATCCGACATACTTTCCATCTGGTTTGCCCGACTCAAAAGTCCAGGTTTGGTTAAACCGCATCAAATGATCCAGGTAGGCTTTGAGCCCACTCGGAATAGACCAATTATGCATGGGAGTGCCAATGACATATACATCGGCCGATTTAAACTCAGCCACCAACTGGTCACTGAGCTCCATGGTTTGTTTTTGGGCTGGGGTGAGCTTTTGCGGAGGAGTAAAGGCGCTGGCGATCCACTCTTCGGTAATGTGTGGAATATTGGCCTGGCCCACTTCCCGATACAGCACCACATCATGGGGAGACTTTTGTTGCCACCTTTGCACAAACAATTCGGTGAGCCGGCGGCTGTGAGAACGCGTGCCTCGGGGGCTGGCATTGATTACTAATACTTTGGATATTTTTTTCATAGGAGTAACTATGTTAATATTTCAATACCCAAAAGTATGACCAATGCTGTCTTATTTTGCTTAAATTAATTTAAGAAAAGCCCTTGAATTAGTTTAAGAAATCGATGGACTATACCTCCTTTCTTGAGCGTATTTTGCTCAAAAATTCAGGAGTAATACCCAAATAAGAAGCAATGAGATATTGAGGAATGCGCTGATTGATCTGAGGATATTGCTTGACAAAGGCTTTGTAACGTTCTTCCTTGGTTTGACTAATGGTACTCAAGATCCGCTTTTGCAGCGAAAATAAATAGTTCTCGGTAATGATGCGAAAGTAACGTTCAAACTGAGGAATTTTATCGAGTAGGGTTTGAAAAGAAGGGTAATCAATTTGTAAAACTTGACAATCCTCCAGTGCCTGGATGTCATAAGTGGCTACTTTTTGTTTTAAAAAACTTTCCAAGTCACTGGCCCACCAGTTTTCCAGCGAAAATGATAAAATGTACTCCTGGCCGTTTTGCCAATTGGTGTGAAATATCTTGAGACATCCTTGAACCACAAAACTATCATATTTGCATACCTCTCCGGCCTGCACCAGGTACTGCCCTTTTTTGAGGAAACGAGATGTCCACAATGACCCAAAAAGATCAATTTCTTCTTGATTAAGAGAAATCTTAGAAACGACTGCTTGTAGTAGTGGTTCTATTGAGGTGTTCATAAAATGGAGTATTGTTTACCCAAAGGTAAACTAAATACCCGATGCTTGCTTCATAGTACTTTCAAATACAACTGTGTTATGCCTGTAAGATCATCAAAGTGCTTAGCAAATATTGAGAATAGTAAAACAATACCTTTTCACTTAAAATAGGTAAATATGTTCCCTAAATCGAGTCCTGGCCAAGCACTAGAATGAATTCATCACCTCATATACACCAAGATGATTTTAACCAGTATGAGGATTGATTTTACTCAGGTTTACTTTTGTAATAAAAACTTGATAGGAATCTCCAGGCGTTTTTTCCAGGCATCTTCAGAGTGATTTTCACCAGGAAAAACCTTGGTTTGCCAATTTTTTTCAGTATACCCTTTTTGTTTCATCACCACATCTACCCTTTTTTGATGAGGTGCATACAAGGCATCCAAAGTAGCGTCACCGTGATCGAAATAGATTTTGTGTTGAGCCGGGTCAGGCAAGTGATCTTTTAGATAATTGACAAAAGCCGTAGGAATGGGATTGTTCTCATTGGAAAATACCCCTGGCCAATGCGTAGAAATGCAGGCGGCTCCACCAAATACGTCAGGGTATTCGCAAATAGTATACATAGAAATGAGCCCCCCCATACTAGAACCTGCTACCATTGTATTGGCCATATCAGGTAACGTGGCGTATTTTTGATCTATGTAAGGCTTGAGTTCTTTTACCAAAAACTGCAGGTATTGGTCAGATTGCACCTTGGTGGCAAACATAAGCGCCTTGCCCTGCTTGAGTTGAAGGAGGGAGTCTTGAGTGGTTTGTGGCAAACCCTCAAAAGGTTTTTGAGGAAAATAGTCAGCGTGACGGGTTTGGTCACCATTCCAAATGCCTACCACAATACAAGGCTTAATCACTTCAGCTTTTAACAACTTGCCTACTGTTTCATCTATTCCCCATTCTTGTTTGTTCCAAGTAGTTTGGGCATCATAAAGCATTTGTCCGTCGTGCATATACAATACTGCATACTTTTTATCTTTATTGTAACCTTCTGGTAGCCAGATATCTACATTTCGGTGACTCACGTACTTGGAGGCAAATTTTTCGAGTCGCTCTACTCGCCCACTGGCTACCTTTAATATTGATTTGGTGGTGCTATCAGCCGCAGTGGTAGTGCTATCCTGATCAACTGGAGTATCTTTTTTTTGGGAGGGTGCTCCACAACTTATCAAAAAGCCAGCAAGCGTGATAATGGCTAAATATTGACGCATAATTATGTTTTTGTTGTTAAAATGCTCAATATAACGGGTTTTAGGTTTTTTCTCCTCCTTCGGGTCCGTAAAAAATAACCCAAGTGGCAAAATCATCACTAAAATTGACAAATCGGTGAGTAACACCAGCAGGGACAAACAAACAATCTCCTGGTTGAAAACGTGTTTTTTGGGTACCATTGATAAATTCTCCAGTCCCCGATATGACAATATATACCTCATCTTGGGAGTGGGGAGTTTGCATATCTTGGCCTACTGGTTGGTAGATTTCTATACTGAGGGTGCCATGTTTAAACAATTCGGCAAATGGAGTATCTACATTTTTCAATTGATTGAAAGCTTCTTGTACAGAGATTTGCATAATGATTTTATTGTTAAATTGTTCCGCTACGCTCATTGTTACATTGTTCTATGGTTGCGCGAGGCGATATAGTAATTATTGATTTTTAGTTGTTGATGATTGATTATTCTGCCTTCGGCTTATTATTGCAGCTCTCATGACGAAGGAAGAACCGACCAGAGGGTGCTATCTTGCGCGAAGCGACTATTATTTTCGCAAATATGATAATAACTAAACCGAGCCTTAGTGAGTTCAGAGAAGCGAATTTTTCCGCTTTCCGCTACTATGGACTATGGACCGTGGACTATCGACTAAAGAAAACCTAGTCAATATTGATATTCGTTGGTGACTTGTGCCCAGGGGATTTGCTTGATTTGGTCTAAAACAAGTGCATCGATTGGGAAAGCATATGCTTCCTGAAACCAAATCACGGTCAGGGCCGAATAATCCATGTCATTATCTTGGTGTACTTGTATGCTCTCAAGGCGTACCATACACGTAATGAGGGGGATGGTAGCAGGCTGACCAAAAGGATATGTTCCATCATAAGTCAAAGGTTGTTCTAGTGGGTCCAGCAAATATACTGCAGATTCGTGGGTATATTTGGGGGCGACCTCTACTGCATCTTTTATGATTTCTCTATTCATACTTCGAGTAGGCAAACCTTCCAGCAAGCCATCGTAAGTAGGGTATTGATATATCGTTTGAATGTAAGCAGTGTAGCCATTCTCGATGATTAAACTTGACATCATATTGGGGGTATATTTTGACAGTGTACAGTACCCAAAAAAGTGTACGTCAGCGTAAGGTTTTTGACCGATATTTTGTCTTTTATGAGAAAACATATTGATTAAGTAACGCTTTCAAAATAAGTGTTCGATTTGGTCATATGCATGAATTGTTGGGCAAGGCATTTTTTGCGCTCATAGCAGGGCTATGGGCAATAAAAATAACGAAGCCCAGCAATTCAGGAAGTAGAGAAAAGCAGACAGTTATTGCGAACGCGTTACTGAAGAACAGTCAATTCAAAGCATTTTAATAGATTACTTAATAATGTTAAGTAGTTTTTGTTCTTTTTTGAGGTGTAAAAAAAGTATTATTTTTTTATTACCTTATGTTTTTCTTAGAAATAAGTAAACAACTGTGCTTACTATTGTATTTTGTTTTGAAAAAGAGAGCATGTAGGTTCATGTACGATAATAATC
>CALDJV010000394.1 GCA_937899305.1 uncultured Cytophagaceae bacterium | reverse complement strand
AATAAAGATATAATACCTGACAAGCTCTGAGGCCTGCCAGGTATTCAAAGGTGATTTCTTTTTAACCCCCTGACTATTAGGTAGTAGTCAAAATAATATTCTTCTTCTCATCATTGCTAAACTTCACCTCTCCCAAGATATCAAATTGAGGAATGAGTAAAGGAAGGGTAATCACTACATCGTACGCCTCAAGTTCATTATTTTCGTTTATACCGATCTCTCCAGCATCTACAGTTACTTTGTAAGTACTGGCGTCACCTTGAGGAATGCGTACATAAGCAGAGCTTTTAGGATAAATACCTACCTGTCCATTGCCATAGGTATAGGTGTCGTCACTTCCATCGACATTTTCGTCTACCAAAGATACTTTCTGATTTAAGTCTCGGATATTACCATGCAACATCACCTCCATATTGGTAAGCTCTTCTTCGGCAAATACAATCACTTCCTCATCATGCCTGTTGAGGTCTCTGAGCCAGCCATGGTTAATGATTGAATTCACGTCTTTCAAATCATCCAAGGCTGGTTGCATATTTTCATCATAGTAATTGCCCAGGGTTCCTTTCTCTAGCAGATAGATGCATCCGGTCTGGGTAACATCTGACAAAAAACGTATTTTGAGGTTTGTATAGTGAGGAATTCCCATTCCAACGCCCAACGCACCCTGCTCCTGGTCATCATCCTGGCCAACTGTAATTGCACTATCGGCGTTATACCATCCCCAGTTTGCTGGTGTGCCATCTGCATTCTTACCATCCGTCAAATAAGGGATCGGGTTTTCGACAAACTCTTTCAATTCCGTGTATTCACCATTGGTATCTTTGCTATTGTATGACCCAACCACGATCATTAGGAGCATATAACGCAAATAAATCTGTTGTACCGTAACTTCGTGCGCTTCGCTCTTGTCTGTCGAGATGGTCACCTCGCGCTTTGCATTGCTATTTTCTGTCATGACTTTATGTTATTTTATATGATTGATAATGAGAAATATTATTCTGAGATAGTTTATTTTTTGAGTCTTGCTCTAGTTTCAGTAAAAATTCAGGGTTGGCCGTCACTAGTGGAACAAACCAGCCATCCATCAATATTCCCAATTTATTTTCCAACGCCCAGTCCAAGGTAGGAGAAGGTTTATATATCTTGTACAACATCATATCTTGGGCTTGGGTATACGTAATGGGATGAATTGCAGTACCAATACCTGGTATTTGTCTAAAATCATATATCACACATTGGCTACCCATCACCTCCATATGCAGCTTGGTATTTTTCCAAGCACTTTGCCACTTGGTGACTGCCTCATCCAATTCCTCAATCAAAGGCAAATTGTAGTGGGCATAGTTCTCAAAATCTCCAATGTAATAATTTGCTATTTTTTCTAAATCGATGCTTGCCGGAAATACATCTTCATACACCTTCCAAAACCGTAAATTTTTGATGTTGTGCGCATCAGGTTGATCAAAATAAGGCGAGTCACGTCCAATTCGCATGCCCACAAATGTTCGGGGAGGTTGTAAATGCACAATGAGTGGGATGAGGTCCAGGAGTTGTTGATAGTCTTGATGCTCATCGTCGGGCAAGCCCCACAACAGAAAATATTGGGTGTAAATACCAAAAGAACGGGTATTTCTCAAAAAGTAAATATTCTGTTTTCCGGTAGTTCCTTTCTTGAGTTTTTTGAGCAATTTGGTAGAAAAAGACTCTACCCCTGGCAAGATAAATTTCGCTTTGACTTGACGCAGCCTCGCCACCTCCTCAATACTTCGTCCTACTTTGAGTTGCATTCCCATCACGGGCAGGTCATCCAAGTTGTCTTCATAGGCCAACAATTTTTTGGGGAATTCTTGCGACATAATCAAGTCAGTAAAAAACACCAACTTATCGGGTACTTGCCGACGTATTTCTTTTAAATCTTCTCGGATTTGCTCAATGCTTTTTTGGCGGAAACCAATTTCGGCAATTCCACAAAAACTACATTTTGCTTTCTCGGCCCACCAACACCCCCGATTGGTTTCATACCAAACGGCTATGATGTTTTTCTCGTAAAATGCATCTCCTAAAATCAATTTTACTTGTTTCTCATAGGCGGCATAATCGGCAATGGGCATTTTGTCTAATGCCACTGCTTCAGTTGCTTTAATGACCCGTGTTTCGGGAGGTTTGCTTTGAAAAATAGCTTCCAAAAACTGAATAAAAGTATCTTCACTCTCCCCTTCAAAGATATAATTCAAGTGCTCACTCAATGATAGCAGGCCTTTAGCCTTTTCGCCTTCACAATAGCTACCTCCTACAATGGTAGTACACTGGGGGGCCAATGCTTTGAGCTGATTAATAAAAGCGATGGTAGCATTGATTTGATTACAAAACCCTAATGAAATGCCTACTATCTCATAATTCAATTGGCTTACGACTTGAGCCGTATATTTCATTAATTGATAACAGACTACCTCTATTTGGTGTAATTTTTCCAGAGACAGCGCTTGGTTGGGGGCCACTGACAAAACAGCATTGGGAGTGTTGCCAATGGCTACCAAAGGATCATCCGCGACTTCTAGTTTTTTTCCCAAAGCGGGCAAACCATAGGCACTGCGGGCAAACATACGCTCTCCCAACATCCAAAACTCAGGGCTATCGTGTACTTCTTGATAATCCTCAACTCCTATAAGGGCTGCCAACAGCAAATCAACATGTAGTACATCTACTGCGTAGTCATGTTTTTTTGCCACTGCCTGAAGTATATAAGGCCCGAGTGCCAGGGAGCGAATGTCGTAAAAAGGAGGTACAATAATCAATACCCTCCCTTTACCAATCAAAGCTTTGACTTTTTCCTCAATAAAATCAGCTAATTTTTCCTCCGAAAGATAATTCATAGTTGTAACCAGTATAACACGACCAAGGATCGGGTTTTATGAACCCTGGTATAGTCAAGTATGCCAAATTCAAGAACTTATAGTTGAAAATAACCGTGGCAAGCGTCAAGTCACTTACCCAAAACTTTAATTTCCTCTCTTTTCTATCTTCTCCCAAAGCAACTCGGCTCGTTTAAAGTATCCCGTCGTTTGTTCACCATCTTCCTGTACCAAAAAGTCCATCAATTCTCTCAATCTTTTGAAAATTTTTGATTTTGTATCGTCAGCAACGGTGTCTTCGTGTTGCAAAAGTAGGTCGCTATAGTCTACAATCGCTTGAAATTCAAACCAACGCGCTTTGGTACGATATGCAATGTCAATGGCACGCTCCAACTCTTGTACCACTCGTTCGGTAGGCGATTGATCTACTGCATAGTAGCATTCTGCCAAACTACGCGAAACCATAGGTATGGTGCCTATTTCGTGTCTGGCCACACAGCGCTTCACCGATTTCTCCATCAATTCAATGGCTTTGTCATACGCTTCTAAACTCAGGTAGGTATCCGCCAAGTACGGTTCAAAATACCCTAGAGCGTAATCTTGTTTGGAGGCAATACAATCTATCACAAATTGTTCGGCATACTCGGTATCTCCCTTGCTCCAGGCTACCAACATATAGAGATACGGCAATACCCAATCATTACCGGTTTTATCTCCATGGTCACGTTCGTAGCGATTCACGGCTTCGGTCACCATGGTTTTGTCAAACAACATGCTGCCTAAGATTGCCAAGTAATTATGCGAAAGGGTCAAAGAAACCAAGTGACCTACTTCGTTGGCCTCTTTTAGGGATGCTTCGATGTATTCGCGGGCCTTATTGGGGTAGCCTAGTCCACAATACATTCTAGACAAATAATACTGAACCGAACTTTTAGGTTGTAGGCCATATTTGATCCCAATCTCAATATCGGTTTCAGGATTGTACACCTCGAGCACCTCCAAACACATATCTCGTGCCGTCTCCCATTCTCCATCCAACATATGGGCTTCTGAAATAATGGGCAGCCTTCCTACCGCTCGTTCGTGGTTGCCCGTAATTTTAATGTCTTCTACCAATTCGTTGGCAATGGCTCGGGCTTCTTTGCGACTACCCCGGAAATGATTGTTGATAAACTGTAACCAGCGGCTACCTTCGGCCATATCGTCCAATTCGCTTCCCGACAAGGTAATTCCCAAGGTTTGGGCCTGTTCAATCAACTCATCGTTTCTTTTATTGATTTCCTCAATACTTTCGCCTCCATAACCTTCTACTGCCATAAAAGCGGGCAACACCGCATTATTTAGTTTCAGTTCCGACTCTACTTGTTTTTCGGGTATACTAATGCTCGATGTCCAGCCTTTTACAATGTTATTGAGTACTACGGCTTCTTTGTTTGCCGAACTCACGACCTGTTTTTGTACCATTTGAATGCCATAGCTCGATGCATTCTCGAAATGCTCAGCCCCAGCAAAGTGGCGGGCTACCTCAAAAGGATTTTCTTCCTTGACCTGAGGAAACTCGTTTTCCAAAGTAGTGGCAATTCGTCCGTGGGTGTCTTTCTGCAAAGCGTTGGGCATACCATCATAAGCCGCGTCCCGAATTAAAGCGTGACGGAAAATATAGCTTTCTCCGCTTACTTTTCTTTGGCGATATACCAAATCGGCGTTGATTAACTTATCCAGATCGGCTTGTACTGAAGCTTCGTCTCGCAAAGATGAATGCACCAACAAGTCATAATCGAAGTTACGCCCAATGGCCGCGGCCAACTGTGCAGTTTCTTTAGCCAAGCCCAGTTTATTCAAACGCGCATTCAATAAATCTTGCAGCGTAACCGGTACCGTATCTTGATCAATGTTTTCGTCTAGATGATAAACGTCCTGCTCTAGTATCAAATAATTTTGCTCTAGCAACATATGAGTCAGCTCCTCGATAAACAATGGCACCCCATCGGCTCGTTGCGCAATGTAAGCCACCGTATCATCACTCACTCCTTTGCCTTCTAACACTCCCTCGATCATTTCTTTGATCGCCTCTTGAGACAGTGGTTTTAATTCTAACACGGTCAAATGTGCATCGTTCCAGTCTGGTTTGAAATGGGGGCGGGTAGTCATCAACAAGAGGTAATTATGTTGACTCAACTTTTGTAATAAACGCTCCAAAAACTCCTTACTGGTAGGATCAATCCAGTGAATGTCTTCTACAATTAACAAAAAGGGCTGCGCTTGGCCTACGTTCAGAACGAGTTTTTCAAGTGCCTCCATCAATATATCCTTTTGTTGCTCAGGGGCTGGCATTTCCATTGCTTCTTCAGTCACAAGCGGAATCGAAAGCCAAGAACACAAAACAGGAAGTACCTGTTTAATCTCACATTGTGCATCGGTGAGCACCTCTTTCAGACGGCTAATATTAAAGTCTTGATTTTCGCCCTCCTGCAATCCCCAGTGTTTACGTAGCATATCAAAGAAAGGGAACAAAGCGTTGTTTTCGTGTTCTGGCAAACAACGACACTCTGCCACCGTTACTTCGTCATTCCTTAGTAGTTTCTTGCACTCATAAGTCAATTTAGACTTACCAATACCAGCTTGTCCATCGAGTAATAACGATTTTCCGCCCTCACTTTTAACCGATGCCCACAAATCCATAAACTTTTGCTTTTCTACTTCTCGTCCAATCATTTGGCGATTGGCACTCCAAGGACGCAAAAATGACATGGCTTCAGTCTGCCGTTCTCCTACCAATGAGTACAACTTCATTGCTTTGGTAGTATTCGAAAAACGCTTGGTTTCGGCTACTTCAAACTCCAAAAAAGGGTCTAGTAATTGCTTGGCGGTTTCGCTTACCAACACCGTATTTTTAGCGGCTTGATACAGCAGTTCAAAGGCAATATTGGGGTTCATTCCCTCAGGAGTTATCCCTTGTTTTACCAATACTGACCCAGAATGTAAACTCACTCTGATGTCTAGGGAAATACCATGTAAAGCCTGCAATAAAGCACTTCGTTTCTGGGTTTGGTTTACCAGTTCCAGTGCGGCTCGTCCCGCTCGACGCGCATCATTATCGCTTACCACTGGATACCCAAAGTAAAACATCAGGTTATCGGCCAAATTACCAGCAATGTGTGCCCCAAAACGTACTGCGATATCGGTACAAGTAGCGAGTTGATCTTTTTGAATGGTATCCAACAACTCATCACTTATTTGATAATCGTTGGGGAGCACCAAACTAAGTTTGACACAAAGCACTGTAATTTGCCGTTTATCACTATGCCCAATCACCACATCCAAATCGCTGTCTACCGTAGCATCATCATCTACCATTGGTTGAGGTGGTGCTTGAGCTATTTTACCCACAATGGTATTGAAGTTAATGACTTTGTAATCTTTGTAAAGCTGGGTAGCATCTCCCAATCTCTGCTGAGGGTTTTTATCCAAAACTCGTCGTAGCAGGTTGGCCAATGGGTGCCCCACAATGGCTGAGGGAATGGGTACATTAGAAGCTTGTAATTGTCTTTGGAAAATCTCAGCAATTGAATCCCCTTCCATCACCGTTCGCCCGGTCAGGCATTCTATCAAAATCAACCCCCAAGCATACATATCCGACTTTACGGTAGGAGGCTCTCCTCGAAGTTGCTCAGGCGCACTATAACTTGGAGTACCTACCATTTCTTTGGTCAAGGTCAGGCTTTTATAGTCTTTGGTGCGGTATTCCTGCGTAAAAGCACCAATCCCAAAATCCAGAATTTTGATATTATTTTTGGCTCCAGTTTGCGTCACCATCAAGTTTTGGGGTTTCAGGTCACGGTGCACAATGCCCTGTTCATGGGCCGATGCCAACGCATCCAGCACTTGCCCCATTAGCTCACCCGTTTCGGCTGCATTGAGGCTTCCTTGCCGAATGATATAGTCTTTGAGGGTTTGTCCAGAGATGTATTCAAAAACCGCAAAAGGTTCACCAGTTTCAGTATACCCTTTATCTAGTAATTGTACAATATGAGGATGGCTGATTTGAGCACCAAGTTGGGTTTCCCGCTCAAACCTTGCTTTTTGATGCGCTTTTTTTTGTTCGTCTACCTCTTGGGTAGTTTTGAGTACTTTAATTGCTACTAATTGACCAGTGTTGGTTTGCTTGGCTTTGTATACCAGGCCAAATCCCCCTTCGCCAATTTTTTCAACTATAGTATAACCGGGTATTGATGGGTTTATCATTGAATTTCGATGGATTTACACGAACCTTACTTTTGCATTCGAGGACTTGCATATCTATTGAAGGGAATCAATACTTATCTGTTTTGGATTATATTGTAGATAGCTTGAAGTATAACCAAGGTATAAAGTATTGCATCAAAAAACAAAATAAAATTTTAAAAATATCCGAAAGAAATTCTGAGGTTTTAAAAACAGTTTGATGGCCCCATTTTAAAACCACCCTAAAAAAATTTAGGGAAAGTTCATTGAATGTTTGTAAAA
>CALDJV010000393.1 GCA_937899305.1 uncultured Cytophagaceae bacterium | reverse complement strand
CCCTTACCAAAGAAATGGTAGGCACCCCCAGTTACAGCGCTCCCGAACAACTAAGAGGTGAACCCCCTACCATCAAGTCTGATATTTATGCCTGGGGATTGATCTTGGTGGAATGCCTGACGGGCGAAACCGTAATTCAGGGCGATTCCATTGCCGAAATCTTTCAACAACAACTCCATGCAGCCAATGTACCATTGCCGCCCGCTATTTTGGGGCATCCTGTTGCTGATTTGCTCCGTAGGGTGTTGGACAAAAACGCCCGAACTCGAAGTGGGGATGCTCTAAAACTGCACGAAGAATATAAACAGATCAATTTCAATACTTTAGTAGGCAAGATTGCCCAAACCTCCACTTCGCCTTCGCCTGAAAGCAATGATACTCAAAGCAATGAGTTTGAATTGGTGGCTACGGGCAATACCAAACGCCAAATCACGATGCTTTGCCTGAGACTAGGTCTGGTATTGCCGTCAAACTGTTTATTAGAAACAGAGCTATTAGATAGTCTGCAGAAAGATCAACTCAACATTTGCCAGGATATTGCACTGCGTTATGGAGGATACATTGCGGGCACATTTGCCGATACCGTGGGCGTTTATTTTGGCTACCCCAAAGTAAGCGATAATGATGCTCGCCGAGCCGGAAGAACTGCCCTTGAATTGATCAGTGATACCCAAAAACGAAGTACTTTGCTACAAGCCCAGTATGGCATCGAGTTAGACATTCGCCTGAGTTTGCATACTGGGCAAGTACTTACCCGAGCCAATCAAGTGCCTGAAGGCCTCAGCCTCAACATCGCCCTCCATTTATTGAACGAAACCCAACAAAAAGCCATCTTGGTAAGTGATACCGCTCGTAAGTTACTCGATCCTTACTTGGAGTTTGGCAACCCTACTACTTACCACTTTTTGAATACAACTAAGCCACTACAAGGATATCCCTTATTGGGAGAACGACAAACCGAGGCCTTGTCTTTTTTACGCCCCTGGAGTGCCAACCGACTCATGATTGGCCGCGACCAGGAAAAGCAACAAGTACTGAATACCTGGAAACATATACAACCTGGTAAATCAGCCGCCCTATTGGTAAGTGGGCAAGCCGGTATTGGGAAGTCTAAACTTATCTATGAAGCAAAAAAACAACTTCGAGATGAAGGATACCTGGTAAGAGAGTGCCGCTGTTTGCCGGAGCATACCAACAATGCTTTGTTTCCTTTTTTGGATATGCTCCGCAAACATTGGAAACTTCAGGAAAACGATAGAGATCATAATATCGCTTGTCTAGCAGAAGTCTTGAAAGCGGCTCAATGCTCCGTAAAAACCACGTTACCTATTTTGTGCTCTTGGTTTGCCATTCCGCTCAATGAGGCCTATGAAGTATCGCAGGATACCCCCGAAAAGCAAAAGGAAATATTGCTGAACACCCTCGAGAAGCTTCTGATGAACCTGCAACCGAAAGCAAAGTTTTTATTGATTATTGAAGACTTGCATTGGCTAGACCCCACCAGTCAAGAATTTTTGGACCGCTTGCTAGACCACCTTCCATCTCATCATTCCTTGTTGTTGATGACTACCCGGCCTCATTTTCAAATTCAAAATTCGTACGCTCATTTGGATACCATCGAGCTACAACCCTTGGCGCAGGGTTTTGTTAAAAACATGGTAGAGGAGGTACTGGGAGGCAAGCCAGCCACCGAAAAAATGGTGGGTTACATTGCCGAACGGGCCGACGGAATTCCATTATTTGTAGAAGAGTTGACGCGTATGTTGAAAGACCAAAGCTATTTGGTATTAGAAGATGGGGCCTATCAATTAGACCATCGCCTCAATACTGACTTGATCCCTATTACGCTCAAAGACCTACTCAATGCCCGACTGGATGGCTTGGGCTTTGCCAAAGAAACCGCCCAACTGGCTGCAACCATTGGACGTAACTTTGATTATGACTTGTTGGTGCAGTCTTCTATTCGGGATGCCGCCTCGGTACAGGCGGATTTGAATCAACTCATGAATGCGGACTTGATTTACCGCCAACGAAAGGTGCAAAACGAAGGTTATATTTTCCGTCATGCCCTCATCCGCGATGCCGCCTACGACAGCATGACCAAGGCCTTTCAGAAGGATACCCACGGAAGAATCGCAATCGTTTTAGAGAACGAGTTTCCCGATATTGTGCAAAGTGAACCTCAAAAAATAGCTTACCATTATCAGCTTACCAGCAATCATAATAATGCTGCCAAATATTGGGAAAACGCAGGTGACTTGGCTGCTCATAACTACGCCAATAAAGAAGCCACTCACTTTTATGACAATGCCATTTCTCAAAAAAAGGAACTACCTTATGAAGTTGAGTTTGCGAATATTTATGAAAAATACGGTGATGTATTGATACTGGATGGTGATCATGAAAAGGCTAGATTTTATTATGAAGAAATCACAAAGCAACCCATTGAGGCCACATCGAAAGCTAGGATTTTCCGAAAGTTTGGAAAATCTCAAGAAACCCAACACCAACATGACAAGGCCCTCCATGCCTATACTTTAGCGGAACAAAGCCTGGGAGTAAAAATGCATTTTGACCAACAACAATGGAAAGAATGGATTGACATCCAATTGTCAAAACTGCAATTATTTTATTGGCTAAGTGATACTGAAGCAAGCGAAAGTCTGATTAACAAGATGAGTAGCGAAATAAAAAAGCATGGAAGCAATGCCCAATTGGTGACTTATTATAGTGGGAAATCTTATCTGGAACTTCGGAAAAAGCGATTTGTTACCAGTGATCAATGCCTTCACGACGCCAATCAATCCAGAACATATATCAAGGAAGATAGTTATGAAGCCACGGTCTCTCTCCTTGACCATGCCTTTGTGCTGCTTTTTTATGGAGCCATTGACGAGGCCATTGAAGAAATGACTCAGGCTTTGGAAAAAGTCAGGGAAATGTCTGAAACCACTATTCAACTGAGATGCCTGACGTACCTCACTGTTGCCTATAGGTATAAAGGCGATCGAGCTCAAACCAAGGGTTTTGCTTTGAACTCAATTGAGCTGGCCGAAAAATGCGATCTAAAAGCCTACATTGCCGCTGGAAAGTCTAACTTGGGCTGGTATTTTCTCACCTCAGGAGACGTCATCCAGGCCAAACCTCTTTTGCAAGAAGCTCAAATCATCTGGAAAGCATTGGAAGATACCTACCATTATCCGTTCCAATGGCTAGGATTATTACCCCTTATAGAAATCAATCTTTCGGAAGGTAACATAGAACAGGCTAAAACATACAGTCAAACATTGCTTGATGATCGTTTGGCGGCTTTACCTGCTGATGTAACCCAAGTATTACAAGCACTCTCCGAGGGGGATGTTCAGGTAAACGATGCCTTGAAAACACTGCGCGTATTTTCTCACAACAACGATTTTTTACTCATCCAATAATAACCCAAGAACATGAATTCAGAAAATTTGAAAGATTTAGAAGATCTGATTATCAACTTTGAGTTGAATGGTGAAACTGCTTCCCGACGATTAACTTACGAAGCGTACCATCAACTGGAAGTATTACAAACTTGTACTCAGAAAGATGGGTTCAAAACAGAATTTTTCCTCCAAAAAGGTGCTTTTCCTACTAACTTATTAGCGGGAACGATTAGCAAAGTAATCCAATGGAACCTGCCCGATAATAGTGATTACAAGCCTGGCTATTTGATAGACTTAAGAAAAATGAGGCTTATCAAAATGATACCTGGGTTCATAGGTTCAAAACTGGTTGGCCTCAACACTGCTAAGATTCCTCCAAAAAGTGAACGCATGGTTGTACCTGTCCCCCCAGAGCACATGGCGGACTTACGTATAGCAGAAAAAGAGTTTGATTTATACCTTATGATGCCACTAAGCATTGAAGAGATAGAAAATGCGAAAGAAGGTGAATTTATGGACTACAAAATAGCCTACCTGCCTTTTGAAAAACTGAAGTCAAGCCAAGACTTTGAGGTGATGATGCAAGAAAAGGCAGCTGAACTACAAGTCAAATCAGACCAGCAGACTGCCAGAGAAATATACGAAATCAACAAAAATTTACTAGTCAACTATTTCGTAGAATCAGGGGTACAAACCGGGACGATTAGCCAAGCTCAATTTAAGTTTGATATTCAGCCTCACCCTGTTCAAACCCGTATATTTGCGGCTTGTAATATTGTCAATATCACCAGCTTTACAAAATAAAATTAAAATCTATCGTTTGTGGATAAAGTTTATTTTTCGGGTAGTCATCGGGCACGTCATCCCGAGGCTACCTTGGCTCTTGTAACTCCTTTTTTGAAAGAAATCGGGGTTACAAGAGTTGCCAATATCACTGGACTGGATGTAATAGGTATTCCAGTAGTCGTGGTTTGTCGCCCCAACGCCAAGACCTTGTCTACGGCTACTGGAAAGGGCATCAATCTGTTGAATGCCAAAGTATCAGGCATTATGGAAGCCCTCGAACTTTACCATGCCGAAAACATCGATCAATCATTGAAGCTGAGTTCTTATGCCGATTTACGCCAAAATCACTCGGTGATTGAGATCGATGGCTTGCCTCATTTGAATATTTCAGATTTTCATCCCGATAAATCCATTCTATGGATAGAAGGTCAGTCTATTACCCCTTCGGATACTGCCAGTGTTTGGCTTCCTCACGAAACAGTCCATACCAATTATACCCTTCCTCTCCCTACTGGAAGCGGGTCTTTTATCATGAGTACCAATGGTTTGGCCTCAGGTAATAGTGTGTTAGAGGCTACTAATCATGCCATAGGCGAATTGATAGAAAGAGATGCCATGACCTTGTTTGAGATTAGCAATGATGAATACAAACAAAGTCGTTTGCTAAAGCTCGATACCATCAACTCTCCCGAGGCTACTCATCTATTAGCTTTGTATCACCAAGCCAATGTTCCAGTAAATGTTTGGGACATCACGAGTGATATTGATATCCCAGCATTTAAATGTGAAATTTTGTACGCCAATCCGCTGGACCCCAGCATCGTACTACCAGTGCATGGATATGGTTGTCATCCTTCCAGAGAGATTGCCCTACTCCGGGCCTTGACCGAAGCGGCTCAATCAAGGCTCAATTTGATTGCAGGCTCTCGGGACGACATTGCACAGGCGATGTATCAAAAATCGTACACTCACATTGATACAAAAGACGGAAAGAGAAACTTTCGAGATGTAGTGAACTATCAGCACCAGGACTTAGCCAGTGACCTGTCGTTACTATTGGAACATTTGGCCTCAGTGGGTATTCATCAAGTAGCGCGGGTGAATTTAACCAAAAGCAAATTCAACATTCCGGTGGTGAAAGTAGTCATTCCAGGCTTGGAAGGCATGATTGATATTCCAGAATACAAACTTGGCCAACGAGCCAAAAATCGATTAGAAAAAATAAATATTGGAGTATGAGCATAGAAGTATTTGTAGGCCCCACCATTGACAAAACAGAAGTGACCGAAATACTGGGTACCAACGTAACTTGTCATCCACCCGCCAAGCAGGGTGACATATTACTGGCTACCGAAAGAAATCCTAGGGTCATTGCCATTGTAGATGGTTTTTTTGCCTCGGTACCTTCGGTATGGCACAAGGAAATACTATGGGCCATGCAGCAAGGCATTCATGTGTATGGTGCGGCAAGTATGGGGGCGCTACGCGCAGCAGAGCTTTATGATTTTGGCATGATAGGCGTAGGCAAAATTTTCCAAGACTATTACGCAGGTGTACTCGAAGACGATGATGAAGTGGCTTTGGTGCATGCCCCCCAAGAGCTCAACTATCAGGCTTTGTCAGAACCCATGGTAGATATTCGGGCTACCTTAAAAGAGGCCTTGAGTCACAACATCATATCGCCCAAAAGTCACGACACCTGCATTGCTATTGGTAAAAAAATATTTTATGCTGAAAGAACTTACCCAAGGCTTATTTCACTTGCCCAAGAGGTGATTCCAAGTAGTGAGCTACAAGCACTTGGGGAGTTTATAAAAGTACATAAGAAAAATCAGAAAAAAGAAGATGCCCAATTGATGTTAAAACAGATTAAAACACAGTATTTTAACGGGCTTACTCCAAAAAAAGTGACTTACTTTTTCTCCTACACGGACAGCTGGAACGAGATGAAACAAACGACCCTATCTCGGCAGAGAGGTGGATTTGAGGATGCAAATGAGGAACAAGCGTTTTTAGATGAGCTCAAAATTCAGGGTGATTTCAGTAAATTACATAAAAAAGCTTTACTTAGAAGGCTGGCGCTTGAATTGGCCCAAATGCATCAGGTCAGCATAAATCAGCAAAACCTGAAGCAAACCATTGAGGAATTTTGCATCAAACACAATTTTTTAACCGGGTCCGAAATCTCTATTGACAAAGTATTGCATTGGTGTAAAACTCAACAAATAAACATCAAGGAATTTGATGATTTGATGAAAACAGAAGCGCGCTTGGACTGGGTCTCCAAAGCATATGGTTCCAATCTTATATCAGAAATCACTGATATTCTACGATTGGAAGGCAATTATGGTTTTTTTAAAGAAAAAGTAATCGCAAAGAAAAACAATCAGGTCTTGACGAATACCCCTCTACCTGTTGACTCTCAAAAAGCCATCGATTGGTACTTTGATGAGAAATTAAACCGGGATAAACCTGAAAGTTTATCCATTTATCTCAAGCAGGAAGGATTTCGTAATCTGGAAGAGTTTGAACATAAAATAAAAGAAGCATACCTCAGTGAAAATTTTTTATAAATCTTAACATACTACTAAACATCATGAGCAAGAAAATAAATGTTGTAGCCAAACTAAAAGTACATACAGAGCAGGCAGATCGCTTCAGAAAAGCAGTGGTAACTGTATGCGATGAAATAAGAAAAGATACTCGTTGGAGCCTTGATAATATATTATGGGAACATACCGAAAACGAACAGCCAACGTTTGATGTCATTCATCACTGGAGTTTTCAGAATGATGTGATGAGCGAAGCGAAGAGCTATCTACAAGGTATTGGGCCTAAATTGCCTCAAGACATCATAAAAGAGCTTGAAGCTAGTGTAGTGGGCGAAGAATTATGGTTTCTTTTCTCAGAGGACTATTAAACAATGTATTCACAAATAGCCTCGTACAATGTCGTTTAGTTAGTGAAAGAATGATGATCAACGATTGAGGAAGTGGGCTAACGCTCCCAAATCAATCATTCTAAGGATTGTTTCCTTCGTTATTCGGAGTTCGTTGATCGATATTCATTTTTGTCAAAATAGCCCTTAGGGATGAAACAAAAATAAGTTTCCCAATTTATGTTTCTAATTTGTATA
>CALDJV010000392.1 GCA_937899305.1 uncultured Cytophagaceae bacterium | reverse complement strand
AGCAATACTATTAATTAAACTAAGACAACAGACAACGTGCGGAAAGTCGGCTAGAGGTAATCCACCAAGCTTTGTAGCAATACCTGTGGTAACAAGTAAGCATCTCCCGGATAAAGCACTCCACCCAATACATCGGGTTTTGCCTCGTGCTCTATAGCGTGCAATGCAGTCCGATTCAACACCTTGGCTTTGATTCCCAATTGATTGGCTTGGTGGGCTACCTTCATTTCCTCATTGGCTACTTTTTCGGTTTTGTACAAGATCATCAGGCCCGACGATTCCAAGCCAAAATTGGCCAAGCCAGCATCTTGTTTCATTTCTTGGTAAAGCTGTCGACTCAACAAACCAATATTACGCAAATGGGGTATTGCCTGATTGACCCTTTTGGTGGTGGCTGCTTTATAAAACTGCCATCCCCAATGGAGTAGTGGTCGGTTGAGGCGGGGGCGTACATAAAAAGGGCTTTCTGAGTTGAGCATCCAGCGTATACCTTGGCCAATAATGCCAGGAGTAGCCAGCGGAATGAAGTGACTAGGAACAATCATACCAGCGTTGCCAAACGAACAACCAGCCAATACGGTGTCTCTTTCTACCACGGTTACTTCGTGACCTGATTGGGTGAGGTAATAGGCGGTACAAAGTCCAATGACTCCTCCGCCTATGATGATGACTTTCTTTTTTTTCATTTGATGTAATGCCTCATTAAGGGGTGGTAAGAAAATAGGAAAGTTATTTTTGGTCTACCCCTAAATTACCTGAAAACCAAACGCGTAGGGGTCATCTTCCTGATCTATGGTAATGGTGTTATATCCATAAATGCGGGCCCAGCCTTCAATACTGGGTACAATGGCTTGATGATCACCAAGGGGGACTACATCTTCTACCCGTCCTACAAACTGACTTCCGATGATGCTTTCGTGGACAAATTGGTCGCCTTTTTTTAACTTACCTTGGGCAAACCACTGGGCCATTCGAGCCGAAGTACCTGTGCCACAAGGTGATCGGTCAATGGCTTTGTCACCATAAAAAACAGCATTACGGGCGGTTGCATTTGCTGCTTTAGGATCGCCAGACCATAGCACGTGGCTGAGGCCTTGGATGGTTGCATCTTCGGGATGGACAAATTTGTGTGATTCGTTGAGGCGCTGTCGTATGATTGGGCTCCAGCGAATGAGATCTCCTGCAGTGTAAGCATCCAACCCTTGGTAGTTTGGTTGAGGGTCTACAATGGCATAAAAATTACCTCCATAAGCTACATCTACCCTGATTTCGCCTAAGTCAGGACACTCCACGGTTAAGTTTTCGGCGGCCAGGTAAGATGGAATGTTGGTGAGTTTGACCGAACGGACTTTGCCTTCTTGCTGAACATATTGCACTTTGATGAGCCCAGCCGGGGTTTCCAAACGAAGGTTTCCTGAGTCTCGGGCAACCACCAAGCCTTCCTCAATGGCAATGGTCACTGTACCAATGGTGCCGTGGCCGCACATAGGTAAACAACCACTGGTCTCGATAAACAAAACTGCGACATCATTGTCTGGGTCCACCGGAGGAAACAAAATACTGCCCGACATCATATCATGGCCCCGGGGTTCGAACATCAGGCCTTGACGGATCCAGTCGTATTCTCTTAAAAAGTGCTGGCGTTTTTCGCTCATGTTAGCGCCTACCAATGTGGGACCGCCCCCTGCTACCAAACGAACCGGATTGCCACAAGTATGGGCATCTACGCAGAAAAATGTTTTTTTCATGTCTTTGTTTAATGATGATAAGTTTGGGTAGATGAAGCCAAGTGATCAATGGATTGGTTGCTCCAGTGGCCATTGACCAAACGCCAGATATGGAGTGGGTTCTCGTCTTGGATGGCTTCTGGCAATAGAGCCGGAGGGCAATTTTGATAAGCAACTGGGCGGGCAAATCGCTTGATTGCATCGGTGCCTACCGAAGTAAAACGGCTGTCGGTAGTAGCTGGGAAAGGGCCTCCGTGGTGCATCGCTGGGCAAACCTCTACTCCGGTGGGTACTCCGTTGAAAATCAAACGGCCTACTTTATCCTGGAGAATGGAAATTAGATCCTGATACTCAGTGATTTCCTCATCTTCACCCATTACTGTGGCAGTCAATTGTCCTTCCAGACACGCGATGACCTCCGATAATTCTTCTCGGTTTTGACAAATAACCAACAGAGAATAAGGGCCGAACACCTCTTGATGCAACCTAGGGTTGGCTAAAAACACGTTTGCATTGACCTTGGCAATCATGGGTTGACCTTCATTGTTTTGGTCTTGGGTAGCTTGGTCATTGGGCGATACTTGAGCGATGGTTTGTACCTGAGCTTGTTGTAAAGCTTCTTTAGCGTTCTGGCGAAAAGCTTGCGCGATGTCTTCGGTAAGCATCGTAGTTGGTGCACTTTGCTGAATGGCATTTCCCAGGGTTTGCTCGAAATTGGTGAGGGCATCGGAGTCAATACCTAACAATAAACCTGGATTGGTGCAAAATTGTCCCACTCCCAAGGTGATAGAGCCAGCGTATTGGGTGGCCATTTCTTTTCCCCGATTTTTGAGCGCTTCGGGTAGCAGTACTACCGGGTTGATGCTGCCCATTTCGGCAAACACTGGTATGGGTTGAGGGCGTTGTTGGGCCAATTGATACAAGGCTTGCCCTCCCTTGCCCGACCCAGTAAAGCCTACTGCCTGGGTAACGGGATGTTGGACCAATGCCTGACCAATGGTGAACCCTTGGTCGAAGAGTAAAGAAAAAACACCGTTGGGCATTTGAGTACGTTCAGCTGCTTTGAGAATGGCTTGGGCAATGAGTTCGCTGGTTCCCAAATGAGCCGAATGGGCTTTGACCACCACCGGGTTGCCTGCTGCCAGAGCCGAGGCGGTATCTCCACCTGCTACCGAAAAAGCCAACGGGAAGTTACTGGCTCCAAAAACGACCACGGGCCCAATGGGTACCAACATTTTGCGAATATCAGGTTTGGGGATGGGTTGACGTTCAGGGAGTGCGGTATCTATGCGGGCATCTACCCAGGAACCTTCATCAACTAATTGAGCAAAAAGACGGAGCTGATTCATGGTACGGCCTCGCTCTCCGGTGATACGACCAGTGGGCAAACCAGATTCTGCACAAGCCCGCTGAATCAAAGTATCTCCTAGAGCTTCTATTTCTTCGGCAATGGCCCGAAGGAATGCGGCTCTTTGAGCGGGTTTGGTCTTTTTGGTTTGCTGAAATGCCTCCTGGGCGAGTTGCATGGCTTGAGCCAATTCGCCTAGGGTGGCAGCATAAAAAGTGCCCTCCAGAGTATGGTTATTGGCTGGATTGCGGGCTTGTATGGTTTGGTTCCCAGTGGCTGAACGATGCCCACCGATAAAGTTTTTTCCCTGTATCATTTGATTGATTGTTAAATTATTTTGCTTATTGCTAAATTGTTCCGCCTACGGTTCATTGTTACATGGTTTTATTGTTTCGCTGCGCTGATTGCTGTATTGTTAAAGTTCTCCTGACGAAGGAAGGATCTTGCGCAAAGCGATGATTCATTTGTATCGCTTCGCGCTACTATGGACTATGGACCGAAAACCAAACAAAACTACAGACTACTAACTAGAGAAGGCAATGTTGGGCGCTGGGCTAGACCTGTTTCTATAATTTTGATTACGTTGTCACGTTCCTGGCCACTTAGTTTGAGGCGAGGTTCACGTACGTGTTCGGTTCCCAGATTGGTCAGGGCCTCGGCGAGTTTGATGTTTTGTACCAACTTGGTAGAAACATCTAAATGTAACAAAGGGTAAAACCAGCGGTAAATTTCCAATGCTTCCTGATAGCGCCCTTGTAATGCCAATTGATAAATGGCGACAGTTTCGGCCGGGAAGGCGCATACCAAGCCAGCTACCCAACCATCAGCACCCATCATCAGGCTTTCCAGAGCCAAGTTATCTACCCCCGATAGTATCTTAAAACGATCTCCCAAGGCATTGATCATGTCGGTCAGGTAGCGAATGTCACCCGTAGATTCTTTCACGGCTTCAAATTTGGGATTTTGGGCCAAATCTTTGAACATGTCAATGGTAATCAGGGTTTTGTAAGCCACAGGATTGTTGTATAACATGATAGGCAAGTCAGTAGCGTCGGCTACTTTATGCAAGTAGGTGAGGGTTTCACGATCGTCGGAAGCATAGAGCATGGGGGGCAACAACATAAACCCGTGGGCTCCCTGATGAGCCGATGTTTTGGCAAAGTTGATTGCAGCTCGGGTAGTGGTTTCGGCAATGCAAATGATAACCGGTACCCGACCTTGAGCAGCTTCCAAAGCACCATTGAGTACGGCCAGTTTTTCATCGGTGCTCAATACACCATTTTCCCCTAGCGACCCACATACAATAATGCCATCTACCCCAGCATTGATTTGCTGGTCGATGTTTTGTTTAAAGGTGACCAGATCTAAAGATTCATCTTCGTGAAAATTGGTGGTCACGGCTGGATATACTCCATTCCAGGCTACTTTCATTTTTTCTTGATTTATTAGATGAGTAACTTATTTTTGGGATGTTGATTGATAATGCACTACAAAATTGATTTAGGGTGAACAAACTTCATCCTGCGTCAATATAAAAACAGCTTATTTACCAACGGCAATCTACCAACTATTGAATGCGACAAAATTAGGAGCATTCTGAGTAGCTTGCTTGCATTTTTTTGATGAATACCAATAGGATATTAGCCTAATCTTGGCAACTTAATTCTGAATTGTGTTATTTTAATACCAATTAATAAAAACTAACCACTGTTGTATCCCAATTTAGGAACACGTTCCTTAACTAGACTGTACTATGAAAGCACTTTACTTCCGAATGCCCAAAACCGAAATAGAATCATTTCGAGTACAAATTGATAAAATGCCCTATTTCTATGATACGTTGCATTACCACCCTGAACTACAAATTACCCTGATTCTCAAAAGCAAAGGAACTTTATTTGCTGGTGATGGAATCCATCGGTTTCAACCTTTGGATATATTGGTGATGGGTTCTAACCTGCCCCACGTTTTGCGCAACGATCAAGAATATTATGAATCTAATAGCCCAGAAGAAGCCCACGCCATTTCGGTGTTTTTGAAGAAAGAATCATTGGGTAAAGGGTTTTTGGATTTGCCCGAGATGCAAGCAGTCAAGGAATTGTGGCATCAAGCCTCGAGAGGCATTCGTATTCGACAACAAACACCTAATTATCTTACCGAACAACTGGAACGTATTGAACAAACTCAGGGCCTGCAACGAGTGGTCCAGCTGTTGAATATTTTTGAATCCCTGACTAGAGTGAGTAATCAAAGCCGGGAGTTTTTATCTAGTTCGGCTTTTCTGAGCCCTCAAAAAGATACTGATAACCAACGATTAAACGATGTGATAGACTATGTAATGAAAAACTATACTCGAGAAATCAAGCTTGGTGAAATTGCCAATGTGGCTCACATGACTGCCGAGGCTTTTTGTCGTTATTTTAAATTACGTACTCGTAAAACTTTTTCTGGATTTTTGAACGAAATCCGGATTGGAAATGCCTGCCAGATGTTACTCACCGAACAATACAATGTGTCAGAAGTGTGCTTTGCCTGTGGGTTCAACAACTTGTCTAATTTCAACCGTCAATTCAAGAAATTTACCCAACTGACCCCAAGCCAGTACCTAAAAGAATATTGTTATACTGGGCGAATATCAAAATAAAACTGGCTTGAAAATGAGTACAAAAGAAGTGGGAAAAGATTATAAAGTAGTAAGTACCAATAATATAAGTGTTTACTATTAATTATTGCGAACGATTTGTATGTTTAAGCTCTTTCCAACTTCTATACTATGAAAAACTATCGTTTATTGGTGGTAGATGATGACAAGCACAATTTGATGGTTGTGATTCAATATTTAGAAAACCAGCTTACCTCTGATATAAATTATGAATTTTTGACGGCACCCAATGGTAAATTGGCTTTGAACATTGCCCAAAAAACCCAGCCAGATCTGATCATTACTGACTGGGACATGCCCCAAATGAATGGAATTGAATTGATTAAGGCGGTGAAACAGGACCCAGTGATCAGGGAAACTCCTATTATCATTGTTACCGGGATTAATGATGCGGCTGAGGATTTGCAACTGGCGATGAACGCTGGAGCAGTAGATTATATTCAAAAACCGGTAAATGACATAGAGTTGTATGCCAGAGTAGCGTCGGCTTTGCAGCTTTATGATGCTTATCGTACGATCAAGCAGCAAAAAATGGCGATTGAGGAGCAAAAAAAACGAGAATTGGGTTCCAAAACGCTTCAAGTATACGAGAAAAATCAAATTTTAGACACAGTAAAAAACAAGCTAGAAGCTTTTTTACTAGACCTGAAGCCCGATGATCGACCGAATGGAAAAGCGATCATTAAAATCATTGATCAAAGCATTCACCAGGACAACCATTGGGATGCTTTCAAGGATCAGTTTGAGCTGATTAACCCTCATTTTTTTAAAATTTTAACTGAAAGACACCCCCAGTTGACGATCAGTGAGATAAAAATGTGTGCCTATATTCATGTAGGGTTGGGCATCAAAGAGATTGCCGATTTTATGAACCTAGAATACCGGGGAGCCCGGGTGAAAAAGACCCGCATCAAGCAAAAAATGAAATTGGCTCCCGAAGTAAAAGTCGACGATTATGTACAGGCTTTGGGGAAAGGGTAATGGATTTCTTTAGTCCACAGTCGACGGTCCATAGTCCACAGTAGCGCGATGCGATATAATTAGCTTCGCTAAGCTCACCAAGGCTTGGTTTAATTATTGTCATATTTGCAAAAATAATAGTCGCTTCGCGCAGCCATTTAACAAGGTAACAATAAGCGAAGCGGAACAATTTAACAATGAGCCGCAGGCGGAACCATTCAACCATATAGCCATAAGCGAAGCATTCATTTACTCAGAATGACGACTTCTACTCTTCGGTTTTTTGCACGTAGTTTAGGGTCTTTGCCAGTAATGAGAGGACGTTTGGGCCCATATCCTTTTAATTTGATCCTCTTGGGATTAATTCCTTTTTGGGCCAGGTATTTTTGCACCGATTTCACCCTATTTTCGGACAGTTTCATCAACATTTTTTTATTGCCAAAAATCTCGGTATGCCCCTCCAGGCGAATTTTCATTGAGGTATTTTCTTTCATAGATTTGACCAAACGATCGAGCTCAGAATAGGACTGAGGCAACAAACGGGCGCTTCCTCTGTCAAAGAAGATATTATTGAGGCGCATTTTGCTCCCTTTTTCGATGGGAGTTAGGAATAAATCTATGTTAATTTCGGTATAGGCTTTAATGCTCTTGAGGTTGATGATGGTATCTATTGAAAGGAACCCTTTGGTTTCAGCCAATAAGGTATATTCGTTTTGTAGAGGAAGTATAATCTGATAGTTACCATTTTTAGGGTTGGAACTTCCTTTTCCAATATTTTTTCCGGTTTCCAATACTTCATACCCAATATTGGCTTGCATGGGTTGTTTGGTTTTGGCGTTGAAAACCCGACCCTTGATCAAAGCCACTGGTTTGGGTTTGCTAGAATCCGAAAGGCTCACTCTGAATATGTCGGCACTTTCGCGGGATTTTTGGTTGTAAGTTACAAAATAGGCAAAATCAGCCTTGGCTGGAATATTAAAGTAAGCATCCCATTGTTTGGTGTTGATGGCTGGCCCTAAGTTTTTGGGCGTACTCCATTTAGTCCAGCTATTGTCCAAGCGACGGGTTACAAATATGTCGTTGGAGCCATAACCACTCAGGCCGCTGGTAGAATAATAGAGGGTGACTCCATCGGCTGCTAAAAAAGGAGAACTTTCGTTTTCGGCAGTATTCACGGTTTTACCAATGTTTTTAGGGACGGTCCAAGTTTTACCATCTGCTTTGAGAAACGAGACATAAATGTCTTTGATCCCTTGAGTATCTTTTTGCTGAATGGTCATCAACAGTACTTTGCCATTAGAGGAAAGGCAAAATTCCTGGTGCTTGTACAGGTTATAGTAGCCCTCAATTTCTACTGCTTCGGGTAACTTCCATTGGCCATCCTTTCCACGATGGGTTATAGATAACCCCCGCTTTACTTTGCCAGTGGGCAAATAAACATTATTGAGCAACATGGTGTTGCCATCGGGGCTAATCGAGAAAGAAGAGTTGTGAAACTTGTTGTTAATGGGTGCACCCAGATTTTTGGCCAAACGAAAATTACGATCAGGCCGTGTTTCGGCATACCATACATCTTGTTTGTTGAGTTTGCCAATGTTTTGGGGGTGCTTAGACCGGGTAAAATATATGCCCGAGCCATCGGGGGTGACAATGGGGGAGAGCTCATCGTAGGGTGAATTGATGTTATTACCTAAGTTTTGGGCCTTGGATTTGATGTCGAGTTGTTTACCAATATTTATTTTGGCTTGGATAGGAACCTCCGAATCACTGATGCCTACTGCATCTATTTGATTGTAGCCGGAGGTGGCTTGGGTATTTAAAAATATTTTGATGCTTTTGACCTGGTAAGGAGTGACTTGGGGTAGCATAAAACGAAACATGCGCCCTTTTATCGTGAGTTTTTTGACTTGTTTGTTTTCGTATACCAAATATTGTTTGCCCTTGGCGTCATAGGCATAAATCCGGCTAATGGCTCCTGGATTATAATTTTCGGCCACCGCAATTTGTTTGACTTTCATTGGAATGCCAAAAGCTACTTTGAACCATTCTCCTTTGGGGTTTTGTTTGAGGGCGGGCGACCACGCACACTTGCTGGGCCCCAGCGCGGGAAGTTTGTTAGGAATGCCTAAAATTTGCTCGGCTCGATAAATATGAGGTTCAGGTAATCGAGAAATGAGGTTGGTGTCAACTCGTTGCGAAGATACTTCTAATATTTGAGTAGCCCATTGTACTTTTTGCGCAAAAATAGGATGACTGAGTAACCAGAATACGAGAACCAATAGGTAGTGAGTTAATTTCATTGAATAGGTGTTTATGGTAAGGGAATGATCAGTAGCCTGAAATCACTTGAGTAAAATTATTAAAAAGATGATAAAAATCAACCTGATATTTGATTGAAACTGGATTCACTCGTGGTTTCAAATGTCCTGACCTACTCGAGGCATAGGATCAAAAGCAGGTTTATCAAGCGATGTTACTCAGTTTTACTTCCCTAACGTTGAAATACCCAAGAAACCATACATGGCGTTGGCCTGCGTAGATATGACCGTTTTGTTTTATATTTCGTATGTTTAAATTGCAGGGATTTTTTGAAATTAGAAATACTTCATGGCTTTTGAGATAATAGAGAATCAACTGATAGGAAAAACTGGGAATTTACAATTGTGTGAAGATCAGGTAGTGGTGACCAATCATTTTGCTGCAGTAATCGATGGTGCATCCAGCAAAACTGAGGTAACTTATCGTGAAAAATCTACCGGACGTTTTGCCGCAGATTTATTGAAAAATGCGATTCAGCGTTTACCCGAGGAGGCTACTTTTGAGCAAGCTTGTGATTTTTTGACTTATTCATTTGCCAAGTATTATCATAAAGAAAATATCTACGATTACCTGGAGAAAACCCCCATTGAACGCGCCACTGCATCGGTGGCCATTTACTCTGATTATCAGCAAGAAATCTGGCTCATTGGTGATTGCCAGTGTTTGGTGGGCAAAAAACGGCACAATAGACAAAAGCGAGCCGATCAGGTGATTGCAAATGTGCGGTCATTGTATTTAAAACTATTGCTCCAAAACGACGAATTTACCATTACTTCATTGCAGTCCTACGACCTCAGCCGTGATTATATCATTCCACTGCTCAAAACTCAAATTCGTTACCAAAACTCGACTTGTAATCATCCTTTTCGATATAGCGTAGTAGATGGTTATCCTATTATTGATGTCAATACCGCAATCATTTCTCTGGGCGAAAATACCAAACCCATCGTGTTGGCTACTGATGGATACCCCAAGCTTTTTACTACCCTTGCAAAAAGCGAACAGCACTTGCAACAAATCCTAGAAAACGACCCATTGTGTTATCAGGAGTTTCAAAGTACTAAAGGATTGTACCAAGGAAACCTTTCTTTTGATGATCGAGCTTACCTTAAGATTCAACCCAAGTAATGGCTATCTGATGGTGAAACATACCATAGGATCGTACAATAAAAGGACTGAAAGTAGCCAATTATGGTGGTGATGCCGTTCAAAACATAGTTTATAAACAATTTTATAGATACTCTTATCAATTTATTTCCAAAAAGTTTTATTTTTAACCTATGGAAAATCTCACGGAAAAAGATATTGACCATATCAAACAATTGATTTTTTCTGACACCCCGGAGCTTGCCTTCGAGATGATAAGTGGCTGGGATAAATCCTTGATTCGACAACATCTCGAAATCGAGTGTACCTTGTTTCCACTATTGTGCTTGCAATATTTTCCATTTTTATTGGAAGGCTACGCTAAATTTAATCTGGAAGCTCGACAAATAAAAGCCTTGCCTGCACAAATAGGGGAGCTGAAGTTTTTGGATCATTTGATGCTTCAAGACAATACACTGGATGAGTTGCCCGAGGAATTGGGTCAAATCGAGTACCTCAAGCATTTGAATCTAAGCTTTAACTATTTTGAAATATTTCCGGAGGTAATAGCAATGCTCAAAAACTTGCGTACGCTCAATATGGAGCACAATGATTTGAGCAATATTTCGGATAATATTGGTCATCTTACCCAATTGGTGAGCCTTAACCTCAACGATAATAAAATTACTCACTTGCCAGATTCAATAATGAATTTGAGTCAGTTGAAAAGCTTAGAAATCATGAATAACCCCATTCCTGAAGAAGAGGTGGGTTTACTCAAAACCCGATTACCTCACTGTGATATTCAGTATTAGAAGTGTGAAGTGAGCTAAGAAAAGACGACCAGTTGGTCGCCTTTTCTTAAAACAAAATCAAATGATCGGGGGAAGCAATACCTCATATTGCTTACAAGTAACCGTAGTGAGGGCCATTGTGGCTGCTCCCATTGATATTTTACTGTTCTGTTTTGGTTAGTGGTTTACCTCATTACAGCTCAAAACAATCCGCCGACACATCTACACACATCTGATACTGTGGGGGCAAGGCATAGAACTCCTCACAAGTTACTTCTACTGGGCCGTCGTAATCACCACACCAGCCCCCACCTTTAATGTGGCTTTGTTCTACTTTAGTGAGTTGTTGTTGGGTTGAGAATTTCTCCTTCATAACGTATTAAATTTAATATTGAATTAGGATTTCCTGAACATTTAAAGACACTCAGGGGTGTGTCTATTTCTTTTATCATAGCTCTGGCTTTTCAATACAAATTTGATATTACAAATAAAGGCAAAGATGGAGTAGACAACTTGGACATATTGGGCAGAAAATTGGGGGTATGTATCAAATGTAGTATTTCTGGTAGATTAGACTTATTTTACTGACCTTTCGCAGTGATTTTCTTTGGAAATTTTACAAGAAATACAGCTGTGAATGCGTCAGCTAGACTCGGCATTTAGTCTGTCAGCGTTAAGAACTTGAGTAATGAAGCCGTTAAAAAT
>CALDJV010000391.1 GCA_937899305.1 uncultured Cytophagaceae bacterium | reverse complement strand
TTCGGAACTGGTATTTATTAGAAATAAGCAAATTTTTGACCTGCGAAAGGTCAGTAAATAAATATTTATATTCGGGCATTGATTGATGGCCTCATTTTAGAAACTTAAGCAAGTGCGATACTTTCAAAGAAAAATTGAATGCGACTGACGTTTACCTTTATTTTAGTCTTACTACAAATATCATTGCTCTATGCGCAAAATATACTCAACGTCAAGCATTACACAACAGACCAAGGACTACCTCACAACATTACCTACTGTGTATTTCAAGACAAGCAGGGTTACCTATGGATCGGAACTGACGACGGACTGGTGAAGTTTGATGGCAAACAATTTAAAACTTACCGCAGTAGTGATGGGTTGCTGAGCAACTATGTCATTGATTTGGCAGAAGCCGAAGATGGTACGCTTTGGATTGGTACCTGGAAAGGTGGGGTCAATTACATGAAAAACGATTCCATTTATAATCCTCAACTTGAAAATCCCCTGTTGAGAGTGGGTGATTTAACTATCAAAGGGAATACCTTGGTGACCTCAGACAAAAAATATATAACTTATACCTATACCAAAACTGGAAATCAATGGAAATACAGCCATCATAAAAAAGACATCAGGTTATACCTTGGCCAAGACACTACCCTGATTTATGATATCCGACGTAGATTCTCTGAAATTAAACATAAAAGGTATATAACCAACACCCGCACTTATGTAAATAACCAAGGGCAGGTATTGTATTTCAATGCTTTTTCTGGTATTTGGGCATACCAAAACGATACTACTTTTACCCCTTTTTTGCCAAAAATCACCCAACAAGATACTGTATATCATCTTTCACAAGACTCACAAGGTAAATACTGGATGGGGATGAAGGGGCGCATCATTCTATTTGATGAAAACAGCAAGACGAGCACCTTTCGCCCCGGAATACCTCATGAAAAAATATACAGTATTGAAGTAACCAGTACTGGGAAAATTTATTTCCTCACCAATGAAAATGAACTAAAATCTCGCCGTCTGTATAGTTATGATCCTGCTACTGGAGCGTTGGTAGATTTAATGAAAAAATTAAATTTTAAAACCCTTCCTGCGGCGATCAAAGTAGATCAGGAAGATAATTTATGGATCGCTACCAATGGGGAGGGAGTCTATTGCATATCTCCTTCCACTTTTCGTAACTACGACCAGGCCCAGGGGCTGGCTAATTTGTTTGTAAAAAACATTGCTGAAGATCAAGCCAGGAACGTATATGTGGGAACGGATAATGGGCTCTTTTTATACCAAAATGGTCGTTTTTATTTTCAAGACCTATTTACCGACCATACTTCTTATAAGGTCCACGCACAGCAAATAAATCGGGCAGGTAATTTATTAGTCAATATCCAGCTTGAAGCAAAAGCATATAACGGAAACAATGTGATACAGATTTCGCCCAAGGGTAAGACAAAAGTACTGTATCAAGATACGCTTTCCAGTCATATGTATTCAGATAGTCAGGATTTGATATGGTTTTTTGGTGATCGTGGAGTGAGTGTAGTACAATCTCCCAGGTGGGCCAGCTATGAGTTTGTGTATCCCAAAATGGTACAGCAAATATTTGAATATGCCAATAAATACTGGCTGGCCACCAATCAAGGTTTATTTGCTTTCGAGCCTCACCTTACTTGGCAACAAAATCAGAAATTTTGGCCTTTTATTGACACTTTAACGGTAGCCGATGGGCTTCCCAGTAATTTGATAAATACGGTAATAAAAGCCCCCCATGAGGCTTTATGGATTGGTACCAAAGAAGGGCTTAGTTTTTACAAAGCAGGCCAATTTATCAATTACGACACTCAAGATGGCTTACCCTCTAACAACTGTACTCAATTGTTAGAGGATGATCAAGGAGTTTTGTGGATAGGAACCCCTAAAGGACTCTCGAGCTTCGATGGGCAGCAATTTCGTAACTACAACCACCACAATGGCTTGATAGCCTCCGATATTAACTGTTTATTTTTGGATCATCAACAACAGCTTTGGATTGGCACCAGCCAAGGCATTTCGGTATTGGATGTACACCAACGGCCTCTCAAAGTAACCCCCCCTCGAGTATACTTTACCAACTTTGAACTAGGTGGGACCTCTTTTAGTCCATTTAGTCAGTTGACAATTCCCTATCAGGAAAACTTAAGGATCTATTTTAGTGCTCCTACTTATATTTACCCCGAAGGGGTTCAGTTTCAATATCGTTTGAATGGTACCCAATGGTTGGAGACCAAACAAGCATTCATAGAATACAACCAACCGCCCCCAGGTACCAATACTTTGGAAGTAAGAGCTAAAAAATTTAATAGTGATTGGTCTACTCCCCAAAAACTGACCTTCGCAGTGGCTTACCCTTGGTGGATGCGTTGGTGGGCAGTGCTTTTGTATATACTAGGATTGGCAAGTATTTTTTATGGGGCCTTGAGGTGGCGCTCCCGAAAATTGGAAATAGAAAAACACAAACTGGAAGACCTCGTATCTGAACGTTTTAAAACCACCCTAAAAAAATTTAGGGAAAGTTCATTGAATGTTTGTAAAAG
>CALDJV010000390.1 GCA_937899305.1 uncultured Cytophagaceae bacterium | reverse complement strand
CCAGCAGTTCAGGTAGTAGAGAAAAACCGACAGTTATTGCGAACGCGTTACTAAAGCTATGTTTGAGCTTTTGGGCTGAAGTATTACTACTATACCCAACACTCCTCTTACGATCATCATCCTATTTAAGGTAAACGAATACATTGTATGACAGCATCTAAAGATCAAGTTCCTAATCGTCTCATCAAGGCTACCAGCCCTTATTTATTGCAACATGCTTATAACCCAGTAGACTGGTATCCCTGGGGAGATGAAGCCCTGCAAAAGGCTCAAGACGAAGACAAACCCATTATTGTAAGCATTGGTTACTCAGCTTGCCATTGGTGCCATGTCATGGAGCGAGAATCCTTTGAAGATGACGAAGTAGCTGCCCTCATGAATCGTTATTTTGTGTGTATCAAAGTAGATCGGGAAGAACGCCCAGATGTAGATGCCATTTACATGGATGCCATCCACGCTATGGGGCAACGAGGAGGCTGGCCACTCAATGCGCTGTTGACTCCCGATGCCAAACCCTTTTATGCACTTACCTATTTGCCCAAAGAATCCTGGATGCAACTATTACAAAATGTGGCGCAAGTATATCAAACTCGCCGAAGCGAACTGGAAGAATCGGCAACCCTTTATCAAAAAGCCATTGCAGCTAGTGAAGCCGAAAAATACGGACTTAAAATAGAGGACTTGGAATACACTCAGGAGGATTTAGATAAAATGTTCCAAGCGATTTATCAAGAGGTAGACCATACTCGAGGAGGAACCGACGGGGCTCCTAAATTCCCGATGCCTGCCATTTGGCAATTCTTATTACACTATCATCAGTTGACAGGAAGCGAAGAAGCCTTGCGAGCGGTAGAGGTCACCCTTTTGGAGATGGCTAAAGGTGGCATTTATGATCAAGTTGGGGGAGGTTTTGCGCGTTATTCAGTAGATGCTGATTGGTTTGCACCTCATTTTGAGAAAATGTTGTATGACAATGGCCAATTACTGAGCTTGTATGCTGATGCTTATAACATTACTGGCAAAGCCATCTACCAACAGGTGGTAGATCAAACCATTGCATTTGTAGCTCGAGAGCTCACGAGTGAGGAGGGTGGTTTTTATGCCGCACTCGACGCTGATAGCGAAGGGGTAGAGGGAAAGTTTTATGTATGGGAAAAAGAAGCGTTTGAGCAAGCCGTTGGTGTTGAAGAAGCGGCTTTGGCAGTCGCATATTACAATGTAACTGAACCCGTAAACTGGGAAGAAGGCAATATTTTGCACCGTACCTTGGGTGACCAAGCATTTGCGCAAAAGCATGGGGTTACACTAGAAGCGCTGCAGCAAAAAGTAGCCGTTTGGAACGAGAAGTTGTTACAAGTACGTAGTCAACGAATACGCCCTGGGTTGGACGATAAAATCTTGACTTCTTGGAATGGACTCATGCTCAAAGGGTTGGTAGATGCTTACCGGGTATTTGGCCAAGCAAATTATCTTGAACTGGCCATGCGTAATGCAAGGTTTTTAAAAGAAAAAGTAATAAGAGCCAATCACCAATTGTATCACAGTTATAAGAATGGGCGAGCTACCATCGATGCTTATCTAGAAGACTATGCTGCGGTGATAGAAGCCTACATTGCTTTGTATCAGGCTACGTTTGAGGTAGAATGGTTGAACTTGGCCAAAAAATTGACTGATTACGCCATTCGTAATTTTTATGATGAGCAAGAAGGTTTGTTTTTCTTTACTGATGCCAATGCCGAAAAACTCATTGCCCGTAAGAAAGAAATTTTTGACAACGTCATTCCGGCTTCTAATTCTATGATGGCCAAGAACTTATATTGGTTACATTTATATTTTGAGGAAGCTGCTTACTTGGTCAAGGCCCGCCAAATGCTGGGACAACTCAAAAAAGTAGTGGTAGAAAACACCGCCAGTGCTGCCAATTGGGCCACGATGTATACCTATTTTGCCCAACCCACTGCCGAAGTAGCCATTATTGGAGAACAAGTGCAGGCTTTTCGCCAGGAAATTGACCACACTTACTTCCCAAATAAAATACTGGTAGGGACTGAAGTTCCTCAAGATACTTTGCCTTTGCTACAGAACCGAGGACCTATCAATGATGCAACCACCTTGTATGTATGCTACAATAAGGCTTGTCAATTGCCCGTAAATTCGGTAATGGAGGCCTGGAAACAAATGAAGGGGGAATAAAATAGTGGGCATCAGTTTCCGAGCTGATGCCTTTAGATTGAGTTTGTTTGTAACTGAAAACGAAATTTGAGTTCATTCATCAATACCTATTATATAATCTATATCTTTGTGGCCTTTAAAAATCGCAACATCGCCCATGAATGCTACCCAGGCCCTATTATATCCATTGACGTTACTGTATGGCTCAATTACCGATTTTCGCAATCACTTGTACAATATTGGTCAACGACCTTCCATAAAGTTTGATACCAATGTGATCAATGTGGGAAACTTGACGGTAGGTGGTACAGGCAAAACCCCCCATGTAGAGTACTTGATTCGTTTATTACAGCCTCACTTTCAGGTGGCGACGCTTAGTAGAGGGTATGGCCGTAAAACCAAGGGATTTATCTTGGCCGACGAACAAGCCACTGCAGACACTATTGGGGATGAACCCTTGCAATTTTACAAAAAATTTAAAGATCAATGTGTGGTAAGTGTAGGAGAAGAGCGGGCTTTGGCCATTCCCTACATCTTAACCGAGCATCCCAATACCCAGGTGATTTTGTTAGACGATGCTTACCAACATCGGGCAGTGACGCCTTCATTCAATATATTACTAACTGATTACCATCGGTTGTTTTATCAAGATCATCCGTTTCCTTCGGGGCGTTTGCGAGAGCGTCGTCGAGGAGCCAAACGTGCCCAGGTGGTAGTGGTGACCAAATGCCCCGATGATTTGAGTGAGTCGGCTCAGCAGACCATCGAGCAAAAAATAAGGACATACTGTAATGACCTGGTAAAAGTATTCTTCACGGGCATTCGTTACCAGCAATTGCAACCCGTATTTGCTACTGATGCATCCTCTTCAAAATTGTCTTCAGAGGCTTCGCGAGCTACCAAAGTAACCCTGGTAAGTGGCATTGCCCAACCCCATTTGTTAGAAAAATTTGTTTCGGATCATTTTAATTTGGTCAACCATATTCGTTTCCGAGACCATAAAAATTACACATTAGAAGACGCTCAACGAGTCAAAAACGAATTGATGTCCGTAAATGACAATGAAAGTATTTTGCTGACTACTGAAAAAGACTTTGTGAAGTTAGGAAATGCAGCTTTTGCTGAAATTTTTCAAGGAGTGCCCTTTTTCTATTTACCGATTGAGGTGTATTTTTTGAGTCGACAAGATGAATTTGACCAGTTGATCAAAGAAAATATTACCGTAGATAAATCATAGTTTTTAATACCTTTGTGTTCAGCAATTTAAAAGATATTAGTTAGCAGGGCATCATTTGATATAGGATGCCCAAGAGCTTTTAGGGAGATATGCAATTAAGGAGATTTTTGCTCATTTTGGGATTTGTGGGGTTGGTTCAATCCGTTTGGAGCCAATCTACGATTTTAGATGATACCACCAAGCAGGTATACAACGCCAAAACCACTCGGTTTTTTCTGGAACGTGATCTTTTGTTTAATCGAGATACACTGTACATCATAGATACATCGCTCAACAATGTACATCGCTATGACATGGTACAGCGCCACGAAAACCTGTATCAAGACTTAGGGCTGATGGGGACCGCCATCCGTTCTATCTATTATCGGATGCCTCAACAAATTGGAACCACGCTGGGAATGGATGCTTACCAGCCTTATGTGTATGGACCCGACCAAGTAAAATACTTCAATACTCGATCACCTTTTACGCATGCTGACTATGCTCAAAATACCAGGGGGAATCAAAAAATATACTTTAGGTACACCCGTAACATCAATGAAAACCTCAATGTAGGGCTGCACTACCGGCGAGAAAATACCTTTAAACAATTTGGAGGACAAAGTACGCGAGAGCTGGCCACCGACCATCAAAGTCTGGCAGTGCAAGCGGCTTATATAAGCAAAAATAAGCGTTACAAATTGTTGTATCATTTTTCGCACCTCAATCAAATTGTATTTGAACAGGGAGGGATTTTCACTAGTGCGGCTGATTCCAACGCCAATGGGGAAATCATTGCTGACAGCTTGTTCGGTTATGAATTTGAGATTCCATTTTTAGGGCTCACTGCGCGTAGTTGGCAAACTCAAAATACCCATCATCTGTATCAGGAATATAGTTTGGCGAAGCAATTACAAGTTTTTCATGTGCTACACCGTACCCGGCAACGCGATGATTATGAAGACAATGGTTTGGCGGATGCAGGCAATTTAGCTTATTATAGCGTAGTGGCCAATGACGACATTACCACTGGAAACACACCTTATATTTATAATAGAACAGGTACCAGCGAAGGGTTTAGGTATTGGCTATTTGACAACCGAGCTGGAATCAAGGGGAGTCTTGGCCCTATTTATTACCAGGGCTACGTGAGGGCCCGCCAATATCGCCTGGAGCACAGCCGGGAAGGACAAGTAGAAGCTACTCAAGTCTTGGCCACTGATGTCATTACAGTGGGAGGAAATGACATTACCCAACAGACCGTTGATTCTATACGTACCCAAATCAATACCCGGGAACTAGAAACGTTTATAGGAGGTGCTTTTGGAATCAATTTTGGCAAACGTAGTCGGTTGTTTGCCACTGCTGAATATGCGCTGACTGCCCGAAGCGATTACCGGGTTTCGGTCAATTTTGAACTGGGAAATTTCAGGGCTAAAGCACAAAGTGCATTTACGACGCCTACCTTGGTACAACAACGGTTTGCCAGTAACCATTTTAGCTGGGATCAACGAAATCTGAACAATATGTTGGCCAACCAAGTAGAAGCCAGTTATGGTTTTCGAAACAGATGGTTATACCTGAGACCTTTTGCCACTTTTACCCTCATCAACGATTACATTTATTTCAATACATCGGCGCGTCCTACCCAGGCCAATGAATTGGTACAGGTAGCGAGTGGTGGGGTGGACTTGCATTTTGGTTGGAAAAAGATCAGAAGTGAAACCAAGGCAATTTACACCCAAAACTTAGGAGCCACCGATTTGCTCAGAATTCCAGATGTATTGGTCAATACGCGCTTGTATTGCGAAGATTGTATATTTAGCAAATTGATGCATACCCAAATAGGCGTAGAGGCGCACCTCAAAACGGCTTATTTGGCAGATGCTTACATGCCAGTATCCAAACAGTTTTATCTACAGGACGGTTTGTTGGTACCTCCTTATCCCATTATTGATGTATTTGTCAATATACAGATTGGACAAGTAAGAGGCTTTTTGAAAATGGCTCACATCAACCAACCCCAAAACTCTGGATACATTACTACTCCTAACTTTGTGGGCATGCGTCGAGCTTTCAACATCGGCATCAATTGGCTGTTTTTTAATTAGTGAAAAGGTTGACTCCGTACAGGTTTGCGGCCTTCCAATACTTGAACAAAAAACCAACACCTCCTCAGTCTATTTGTGCTGGGGAGGTGAAATCTATTATTTTGAACAGGTTCCTTAATACTGTTGCTCTTCAATGGACTTGGTAATAGGGCTCACCACATCTCCAGTATGGGTCGTACTCTTGTTTTCAATCAACATAATTTGGCACTCCTCTTCGGAAGACACCCGGTGGCGTACTCCCTTGGGAACGATGTACAAATCGCCAGTTTGCATTGTAAAGCTTTCCTCACCTTCTATTTCCATCAATAGTTGCCCGGCTACAACGTAAAAAAGCTCATCTTCGTGTTCGTGGGCATGCCAAGGAACTTCTTCACCTTTTATCTTGGCTACTTTTACAAACACATCATTGACCTCTCCAATCACTTTGGGAGAGAAATATTTTTCTACTGATTTAAATTGGTTTTTCAGGTTCATATCTATGATTATTATTTATTAGTTGATAGATCTTCAGTCCACAGTCCACTAATTGAACGAAAAGTGAAAAACGTAAAATGAAACATGATACGTCACCTCGCGCAACAATTTAACAATGCAACAATAAGCGAAGCGGAACAGTAGAATCATTATTATATTTTGCAAAAACAAGAAATGAATCATCGCTTCGCGCAACCATTTAACAATGCAACAATGAGCCGTAGGCGGAACAATGTAATAATAGCAATATATAATGTCCTCAGCAGATTAGTGTAGTTCAATGACTATTTTATGATTTTTTTAGCTTCCCAATCAGCCATTTGTTCCTCAGAATAACCCAGTTCAGACAAAATCGCGTGGGTATCGGCTCCAAATACTGGGGCAGCCCAAGCTGGAGTAGCTTTGGTATCCGAAAATTTGAGTGGTACGCCAATGGTCTTTACCTCCCCTGCATTAGGGTGCTCTTGAGTAACGATCATATCTCGGGCTTGTACTTGAGGGTCATTTTCTATTTCATGAATGTCGTATACTGGACTAATGAGCAAATCGTGTTGATCGCTTAAGTCTATCCAATATTGTTGAGGTTGGGTTTGAAAAAAGGCACTGACTTCGGCATAAAATGCATCCAAATCTTCAGCATTTTTAGGAATCATTCGGTTCATCCATTGAGGTTTTTTAACCACTTGGCAAAACTTCATCCAAAACTTAGGCTCCAAAGTGCCCAACGAAATATACTTTCTATCTTGACAAGGGTATACATTGTAGTTGGCCAAACCACCTGATAAAAACAACTCCCCACGAGGTTGAGGTTGTTGGGTAGCCGAAAACAAAGAATAAGCAGTCACTGCCAGCGGCATCACACTATCCATCATGGCTACATCTACATATTGGCCTTCTCCAGTAGTTTGTCGTGCCCACAAAGCCGACAAACAGGCAATGATTGACATGTAAGAGCCTCCCGCAATATCTGCCGTTTGGATGCCGGGAATCACCGGGGTTTGTCCTCGTTGTCCCGTAATGCCCAATACCCCAGCATAACTAATGTAGTTGAGGTCATGTCCGGCTTTGTCGCGATAAGGACCCGTTTGTCCATATCCAGTTACAGACACATAAATGATTTTTGGGTTTACTTTTTTAGCTTCTTCATAGCCCAGCCCCATTTTGTCCATTACTCCAGGGCGAAACTGTTCAATAACAATGTCTGCTGTTTTGATCAATTCCCAAAAAACTGCTTTGCCTTCTTCGGTCTTATAATCCAAGGCCAAACTGCGTTTAGACCGATTAAAAGCCAAATAACTGGCTGATTCCTTATTGACAAAAGGAGGGAAGTCGCGTGAATAATCTTTGAATTTAGGAGCCTCTATCTTAATTACTTCGGCACCCATGTCGGCCATCATCATGGTGCCCAAGGGTCCTGGTAACAAACGAGTAAGATCTATGATACGAATGCCCTGAAGGGGACCATTGGTAGGCTTGCGATGTTCTTGCATATGTCTCTTGTTGTCAATAGTCTGTTATGTTTAGCCCATTACAAACTATTGCAGTTGTATAGTTCAATGATTAAAAATAAAGAAAATTTAGAGGGAGACAAATTTTCCGTTAATATAAAAGATTGAACTTTACCCCTTAAAAATAAGGTAAAACGTGTTTGCTATTGGCATCATTTATTGAGCTGGAGTTTTATACGCTATTTACACACCTGATATTATCCTTTGATTTAAGTTTGGAAGCATAAATTAGATCAGGAACTTGTCTTGAAAAATACAAATGATGGGTGTCAGTTAGGTAATTTCAAAAAGGAAACCATTACTTTTTTGGAATTTGTATTAGGTCATATTGTTCTAATGTAAAGCATTGTTTTTCAGTGTTTTAAATATATGTTGATTACTTTTTTTTGTTATCCTGTATACCTAAAGTCGACCAAAATTTTCTTGAAAGACCCTCGATGTTCACCCGAACATTACCATTCACTCACATAAAAATCAGAAAATTGTCAAAAATACAAGAACGCTCTAGGGTGTAGTTGAAAGCGCAAGGAATTGCGGTAATGTTGAACTGCATCCTTATCTAAATTTTTTACACATTTATCCAAAAACTAAAATGAAAAAAGTAACCATTTTCGTGCTTGCATTACTTTGTTATGCTGCTGCGTCTTTTGGCCAAACCGATGCTCAAAAAAGAGCTGCAGCCAATGCTTTATGGGCAAAGTATGGAAGAAATAACAGCAATCCTTCAAAAGTGCCTGCTGCTGTACCAAGGCAGGTGGCCAATGTGGAAATTAAAAGAATAGATCCTACCTACAATGCGCTAAAAGCAGCATTGGCAGAGTTGGGATATGGAAATGGAGGAATGGTTGTATTTAAAAAAGGAGGGACGATTAAATTTCCCGCCCCTACCGCTGCCCAACCATTGACCTACATAGAAGTAAGAGTGGCTCCAAGCCTTCCACAAAAGACAATCGTAATTCAGGCCAACGGAGTTACGTTTGATGGCATTAGTGAGCGGTACATTATTTGTCAAGTCTTCCCAAGAATTCTAATAACCT
>CALDJV010000389.1 GCA_937899305.1 uncultured Cytophagaceae bacterium | reverse complement strand
ATTTTTGATTACAAAAACCAGGGGAAGAAATTAACTAATTTTGAACACCCTACCTTACAGGTTTCAAAAGAACTATCAGGCTTAAAGCCTTGTTTTAAAATACTTTACATTGCCTGCCTTGTCAGTAATGGTAAGCACCAGGTTGCCTTTCATTCGTTGGTTCTTGGTAGCTGGAGCCGACCAAATCCGGGCTGCTTTGTGTTCATACTTCATCAATAGAAATTTACCATTGAGGGTGGCTTTGAAGTTTTTGATACCCGAAAGGTTGTCCCTGATTTTGAAAGAGATGCTATACAATGATTTGCGTAACCAACGCAAGGTAGGGGGCTGCTTGTCGTAACGGAGCTTATATCCGCCCAATTTGTCATATTCAAAAACGATGGTGTTGCCCTCCCAACGGCTATTGATAAAACGATTGCCTCGATATATATGCCAGCCCTTTTTAAACCTTGGCGTGTTCAAGGGTTTAAAACGAACTTGAATATTTTTAAATAGAGGGATAAAAGCATTGCTGATTTGAAAAGAATTTTTAAAAACCTGAGTTTCCAGGTACAAAGTATCGAACAGTGCTCCCCGTGGAAAAGTGATTTCCAGGCGTGCTTCTTGGTAAGTGACAGTTTGGTTAGAGGGAACCAACATTTTAAAATTGAAACGACGACGTAAACGGCCTATCTCTACATAATCGGGTAAGCCCAAACGTAAATCCCACAAGTAAACCGAGGCATAACCTTGCATATACACCATAGGTACATCATAAGACAAGCCCCCTACATTGAAACGAGCTATATCTATTTTTTGCCGAATGTAGTTCCCTTTCACAATCAAGGTGTTGCCCATTACTTGATGCGTCAAAGATGAACGACGTGGAACCGAAGTGGGACGAAACTTGGTCATGGGAGGGAGCTTGCCTCGTAAACTAAAAGTAAGCACACTGGTATTGCCCCAATAATCGGAAGCATAAACGGCTACCCGATGCAATTTCGCATCCTGGATGTTGAGTATGCCTCGTTGTTTGCTCTTATAAAAAGTGTAAGGATTGCCTTCGGCCACGTAGCAACGTTGAAAACCTTGCCGGCTTCGAGCGTGACGGGCATAATCGGCGTGTACCCGCATGGCTTTATTGATATGATGATCTATTTGGGTGACATCCGATTCAAAAGTAGTTTGACCATCTACCACTACTTTTATTTTAGTGGTACCAAAGGTGTTTCGTGAGCGATTCATGAGGTCGTGGGTGAGCAATTCCAAACCGATTTTACCATTGATGGTAATGACTTTGCCCAGACGGTAACGGTTGTAACCCACTTTTTGGGGTTTGAACTCAAAGCGACCAAACCGATCATTGACTCGTCCATCGATGTGCAGGGTTTTGAGGGCCAGCGAACGAATTATTGGGGCTACTTTGTCATTCCCTACTTCCTTGAAACGATATCGAAAAGGATTCAGGGCTACATCGTTTAGAGTACGTACTTCAAAATGAAGATGGGGCCCACCCGAGGCGCCCGTATTGCCTACATACCCGATAATTTCTCCTTTTTTGACTGGAATGGCATAAGCCTTGAGGTATTCTTCGTAAAAAAAATCTTGCCTTTGATATTGCCGCCGCTTGACAAACCGGTCAATTTTGGGCGCAAATCCCTGCAAATGACCGTAAAGTGTTTGTTGTTTGGTAAGGGGGTGGTACAGGTAAATGGCATTACCATAACCATAGGTAGAGGCCTTGAGGCGGTATACGTAACCATTGGCAGCCGCTTTGACAGGTGTACCCGGATTAGCGGCAATGTCTAGCCCAGCGTGGAAATGGGTGCCCCGTATCTCCGCAAAGTTGCCTGTAAGCCAGCTTTTTTTTCCTGGATTTACTGGAAAGAGGTAAGACTTGTTTTGGGCCTGAACAAATCCAATACTGGAAAATAACGCGCTGAATAGAAAAAAATAAAACGAAAGTGATTGGATGAATAAACCTTGAATATGTTTTTTGTGCATGCTTCCCGTGGCTCCCTACAAATTGCAACAAGTAATAAAACAATGGATAAGTGAGATGATCTATTTGTCATCTCCATCTTTTTTCTTGGATTTACGTTCTTGCCGACTAATCCATTCTTTTTGCATTTCTTCCATCAAAAACATTTTTTCATCAGTGGATAGGTCCTTATCGGCGTATACCAAGCTGTTAAATTTGTTTTTAAATTCGCTTTTCTCACTTTTTACCAGCGTTTTGATGATTGTCAAATAAAAATCAAACATAAGATCGGGTTTTTAATATCAGAATAGTTAGCAAATATTCAATATTTCAATCAATTGTTCACCACAAAAGTTATAAAATTGTTTTATTGTTCCGCTACGTTCATTGTTATATTGTTAAATTGCTCTATTGTTCTGCCTTCGGCTGATTGTTATATTTTTCTATTGCTGCATTGTTCCGCCTTCGGCTAATTGTTAAATGGTTGCGCAAAGCGACGTAAAACTATGGACTATCGACCGTCGACTGTGGACTAAAAATCAATTGTTCCGCTTTGTGTTACTATGGACTAAAATCTAAAAAAACTACCAACTCCTAACTACGGTCTACCAACTGAAGAAAAACTATGGACCATTGACTATCGACTAAATAAAACTACCAACTCCTAACTACGATCTACCAACTAAAGGAAAAATAAACATATAAATACTTAAATCCCAATGCGTAAGAGTAAAAAATCAAATTTGTTAGGATTGGCAATACCAAATGCATTGGCATCTAACATATAACTCCAGCGAAAACCCAGGTCTACTTCTAGCAAACGGATAGTTCTGATATCAAAGGTAAGTTCTACTCCGGCCGAACGCATAAAACGAGGTCCTTGTACCGACGATATTCTATCTATGAGACTAGAACGTAAACTCGTAAAGTCGTAAAACAGGTTGGCCTTGATTCGTTTGATAAATAACAAAGAAGACAATGGCAGATCGGGATACAACAAAGGAAAAGTATAATTGATCCCATAACGGAAAGCGTTGTCTTCAAACCAGCTACCATACCCTCGGGAATAGGGAAAGAAATTGGTAAACTTGTATGAATTATAAAAACTCTCACTTTGATAAGCAGTGTTGAAGAACAAACTATGATTTTTGGCAAAACCAGGAAGATACAGGTTAAAAAGACCCAAAAACACATTGCCTTGGTTCACATTCTGCCCAATGGTTTGTCGGTATCGTAAATCAAGGTAAAACCAAAAGCGAGGGTTGATGTGTTGCAGGGCGCGTCGTTGCTGAAGATCTATTCTCAATCTAAAATCCAGCGCCTGAACATTTTGTTTTTCAAAATTGGCAAAGTTCAAGTTTCTTCGGGCAAAATCGTCCGCCCCATTCCCTCGCAAAGTATCCAATTGCAAGATACTGATGTCTTCATTGTCAAAGTTGATATTGATTTGCTGAAAATCAGCGTTGAAAGTAATATTTTGGAAGTTAGGACCTCCCGAAAAGTTCAAAGGAATTTCTATTCCCCCCGAAAAACGGTCTTCAGTCCATCTTTGTTGATTGATTCCGAAAGTAATGGTAGAGTCATTCACGATAGAGGAAGTACCCAGGAGGCGGCTACGATTGCCTCTTTGGTAGCCAACCGTGATAACCGGAAATAGTTCGGCATACCTCAAGGCACCACCATAAGTAAAGGTTTCTTCATTGACATTATAAATACCTGAGATTTCGGCCGACAAGGTACTAAACTTATTATCGGATAGGAGACTAACCCCATAGTTGGGATGCATGACGGTGAACAACAAACTGTGGGGATTGAGGATACCAGTCCATTTGTTGTATTTTTTGATCGGGAATTTGTTATTGGGTAGCTTCTCAATAATGCTTCCCCCGGCTTGTTCACTCATTATTTTATAGAACCCATTGTCTATAGGTGCGGTATCATTATAAGGAATCCAATTTTCTGGTTTTAGAGGCAGTGTGGTAATGTCGTATCCTTTGGGGCTAAATTCACTCATGACCAAGGTGTTGCCGTCGGCTGATACACTAGGGTAAAAAGCCCCCAGCTTAGAAGAAGTGACCTGATACAACTGTTCTTCTCCTTTTTTTACCGCAAAAATGTTGTGAATTCCGGTGTAGGCGGCCGAGAAAAAGACAAAATCCCCGTGGGCATAAGGGTAAGCCATCAACTGAGTAGTAGGCTTGGTAAGGTTGGTGACCTTTTCTGAGGTGGTATTGATGAGTTGTAATTGATTTTGTTCGATTTTTTGTCGAACTACCACCAGGTGGTCGTTATCGGCCCAAACTGGGAAGGTGTAATAGTTGTTGTTGGGGTTGGCCAAACGCTTGAGTACTTTCCCGTTGTCATCCAGTATTACCAAAGTATGCTTGAGGTCAGCACTGGTTTCTACTACCACAATTTTGCGTCCGTCGGGTGACAACGCCGGAGCAAAATATTTACTTTTCGTAGTGATTTTTTTACGACGTTTTTCTTTCAGGTCATAAATTTTAATTACTGAGTAATCCTTCAGCCCCCAGCGTGGGTGAAACCGGGATTCGGCCCAGCACAATTTCCCAGCATTGACCGAAAGGCTATTGTTCAGGCTGGGATTGAGGCCTCCTAAAGTGATTCGTTTTTCGGTACCATCCGGGTAAATTTTATAATAACTTTGCACCTCATTGTATCCTCTTTTTTGCACAACCAAGGTATCAGTATTGCCCAAATAAGCCGGGAATTCATAATTGACCACGGTACGTTTACGAGGGCGATTTATTTTTTTAGTGGGTAAATATTTAATTTCTCGATCCTGTGCCTTCCAAATACTGTCCAGCTCATTCCGCACTTTCTTATACATTTTTCTGGTTGTCAGCCCAGTGCGACGTTTCAAGCTGCGACTGAATGGATAAAAAATACGCTTGTATTTCACCGCATCTTGCATTACTCCAGCCCATAATCTTTCCCCATATTTCCGTCGGCCATAATTAATCATATAATATCCAAGACGGTAGTGATCGGGAACGAAGTCTTTGAACGAACCAGCTGCGGCTTTTTCGTAGCCATAGTAGATATTGTTCATCAGCAAAGAGCGGTACTCCATCTCAAAACTAGGTTGACGACCCCTTCCTGTTTTGGTCAACGCGGTTTCACTCACAACTGCGTCTCCTTCAAAATACCAACGGGGCAGTGCGGCGCCAACTACCCCTCCCCAGGGCCAGGAGCCCAATACAGTACGAACAATGCCCGATACTCCTCGGCGAGAATTGCTAAATTGTTTTACGTGCCGATATTCGTGAATGGCCAGGAGATCGAGCCAATTAGAGGAACCACTGAACATAAACTGAGGTGGAGTCATATAAAACTCGGAACGAAAAGGTCCAGGAGATACAAAACCGTTGGGTGTAGTGGTTTGGTTTTGCAGAAGAATGGTCACGGGCATCATTTTATCCCCAATGCTTTCGTTGGAGTTGTCCCATAGGTAATGCACAATATTGGCTACCCGTTGACCTTGGGCTTCCAAGCCGCGGGGAAAAACTACTTGAACCTTGTCGGTTTTGATCTGATTCCATTTGAGCGACAGTGGGTTCAAACCCAAACGATTGGAGGGGAGTTGGGCCTGAACAGAAGCTACATGAGCAAAAACTGTAAGCCATAAAATGAGCAATATCAGGGGGCGTCTTCTCTTCATATTTATACAGGAAGTAGGAGTGTAATATTTTGAGTAATTGTACTTGAGTTTAAAGTAACGGTAAAAAAATAAAGTGTCTATTTGGAGATAGAGATTTGCGGTTGAGATGAGGCATTTTTTGCGCGCGTAACAGGGTTACGGGCAATAAAAATAACGAAACATCAACAGTAAAGGTCATTTCCTAAATTGAAAAGTTATTTTTTGTCCGTTGCTAAGTGACAAATAAATCGTTATTTCATTTAATATCCAAGTTTACAATGGAGACATCATTTGTCGAGGCTTCCACTAAACAAGCCACATTTTTAACAAATATGTTTGATTATTCATTCAAGTTCATTTGTTAAAATACCAATTCTACCGGATAAAAAGTTTCTTTGAGCGTGAGCGTTTCTTCTGGTGTAAAAGCGTTATTCCAAAGCGTGATCTTTTGTAATTGAGGTAAGTTTTTGAGGGTAATTGGTAAGTTTTCAAGGGAATTATGGTGTAAATACAAAGCCTTGAGGTTGGTAAGTTTATCCAAAGAAGCGGGCAGTTGGGTGAGCTGATTAAAGCTCAATACCAGTTCTTCCAAAGCAGTTAAACGGTCCAGATTTTCGGGAATTGAAGTGAGCTGATTATGATGGAGCCAAAGCGTTTTCAAAGACTCAAGATTACAAACAAGGGCTGGAATGCTGGTCAATTGATTGTAGAACAAATTCAGCAAAGTAAGCTGCTTGAGTTGGCCAATTTCATCGGGAATATGCTTTAAACCCAAGCGGCTCAAGTCCAAATGAGTATGTTCTAAAAAAGGATAGATAAGGCCATAGCGAATCAAAAAAAACAATTGACTTCCTTGGTTTTGGAGTGCGTTTTGAATTTTTGGAGGCATCCCACCCGTTTTCATGAGCGCACAGGCCAGCGCTACATTGCTTTCATCGTCACTAAAAAAAAGCTGTTCTATTTTAGCAGTAAGTTCTGGATTGATTAAAATATAGTTTTTCACAACCGTTTTTCAGACATTGATTTCTTCAATTTACTTTATTTAATTGATCATTCCAATAGGTTTGAGGGAGGATGCAAGAAATAGTCTCCCCATTAAAGCCAGTAATTTTGCGGATAGATGAGGCTATTTTTTGCACCCATAGCTGTGCTACGGGTAATAAAAATAACGAAATATAGTCGCGAAAGAACGGCTATGAATTGGGTATGTTATTTTTTGGATACTTCCTTAAATACTGGTTTCTTGGCAATGCCTAAAAAAGCGATGTTTGAGGTTGCGATGGATGGGGTTGCTCACATATTTTGCGGAAACGACACCAACCACAATTTGCTTCAGAACGATTGACCGGGAAACGGTCAGGGCGGAGCTGGGTATATTTTAGATGTGCTTCGGCTTGCATCATTTCGGTCACACTCAACCCAATGTTTCGTTCAATGTTGGCCACATCTTCAAGGGTGATGTTATACTCACGCATTTCGTTTTTGAGCAATTGGTATTCGGTGAGTTGAATTTCAGTAATAGGGAATTGCTCCAGGGTGGCTGGGAAGTCATGGGGACGTGTACATTTTTTGAGCACCCAAGCATACAAAAAAAGTTGTTCCTCATAAGTACGAGTGGCCTTAGAATGTACTTTCCAGTCTACAATATGTACCCGAAATGGGTGATCCGAAAATACAATCAAATCAGGAATGGCAGTAATGGTAAAGTGTTCATTGTATTTAATTTGAATGTCTTGTCGCTGGGTAATGAGCTGGTCGGCCGAACGTAAATATTCTAAAAAACGCTGATTGGCCAAAAGATTTTTGAGGGCCTGAATGGCCTCCAGATAGGCCTGATTGAGTGCTTCACGGGTAATTTTTTCTGGGGCATACTCCAAGTCATACAAAGCCAGAAACTGATCTCCCGCCTTCGATTTGGTCACTCCCGGTTTTCGGTATTGTTGGGCCTCAGCAAAAGCATATTGTTCCTGAAACAAACGCTTCATTACCGCCACAATGGGCTTGTACTGCGGCCAAATACCCTGTCTAAGATAAGGAATTACCTCTTGACCTATGATATAATCTACCATAGAGCCTCGCCAGGCATTCAGTGATTGCAACTGACGTAAAACAGCGGCTTCTTTTCGCTCAGGGTCTTTGGTGGCATTGGCATTGGCCATTTTATGATGATAAAACCATTGCCGTTTGCAAACATTGAATTGACGATAAGATGAAAACGACCAACGCATAAATTTTATTTTTTTTTGAAGAGGGTGTTAACCTTTGTCTGAGAGCGATTATTAACAGATACAAAATTATTAAAAACTATAACTCTCAGAAATTATGATTAAAAATTCAATCTTAGGTATTCTATCGTTAGTATTGGTATTTGGAATGACTTCATGTGGTAAAGGCGGTAAGTTTTCGGCCAAAACCCAACAAATGATGGGCAAAAAGTGGACATATGACGTAGAAGCCAGTCGAGCAGCAGTAGGAAAAGCAATGACCAACGCGGGCATTAAAAACGGATCGGAGGTCACCAACTTGAAAGGGGATGTAAAAAAGATCGCCAACTTCTTGGGATCACACTCGCTTCAGTTTTATAAATCAAAAGGCAAGCTGGCCTGGCAAAGAAAAAGTGGCAAAGGTTTACTTTCTTCTACCTCTAAAGGATGGGCCAACTGGAAAGACAAAGACGAAACCTCTATTGAGTTGGTAAACTACAATGGCAAAGGCAAAAACGCGGTGTTCAAAGTAGAAGAAGTGACGGGTAAAAAATTAGTATTCCTCAACGAAGCCAATCGCAAGAAGATTTACACCAGTAAGTAATAAAAACAATTGGTACAAAAAAATAGATGGGTGGTCATATCGTGACCCATTAGTGAGCGGCAAGCATTTTGATTAAGAGGCATATTGCCCAAAAAATCA
>CALDJV010000388.1 GCA_937899305.1 uncultured Cytophagaceae bacterium | reverse complement strand
CACAAATTACATCAAATTAACTCACAATAAACTTAGTCCCCAGTGTACTAGTTGAGGTAAAAGCCAGGCACAAACAATATTATTCTGCTTCGCCTAGCCATTTGGCAATAAGCGAGGCAGAATAATAAACCAAGCTATAAAGTAATTCAAACGCTTGTCTTTACCACTTTTTCTGGATTGAAATTATGAAATCTGCCTGCAAAACCTTAAACTTGTATTTAGTTGATTAGCCATTACGAGGATTAATGGTCTGATTTCTCTAAATGGTTTGTTCATTATAAAAGCTTGGAAAATATGAGTGTACCTCCCCCTACTCCCAACCCCGACGCAGATCAGGATTTGGTCGTGGTTCCTAAAAGACGCCCTCGGAAAAAACGGTCCGGCTTTAAGTCTTGGCTCAAAACCATGTTGGTCGCTTTGATTCTATCTATCATACTCAAGCTATTTTTCCTGGAAGCATTCATCATACCATCCGATTCTATGGCTGGTACCCTTCAAAATGGTGATTTTATATTGGTCAATAAATTACATTATGGACCGCGTACACCCCAGACGATTTTACAAATCCCCCTTACCCACCAAAGTGTTCCAGGGCTCAAGAAATCTTACAGTGATCTGATCAAGTTACCCGTTAGACGACTCCCTGGATACAGTCGCATCAAACGAGGAGATGTGGTGGTTTTCAACTTTCCGCCCGATTCCAAGCACCCCTTGTCACAAAAAACCCATTATATCAAACGTTGTGTGGCTTTGGCTGGTGACACTCTTAAAATCATCAATACCGATGTTTTTATCAATGGAAAGAAACAAGATACTACTGGATTTAATCTCACTTTTCAGTATGAAGTAGGTGGGAAGAGCAAAAAAAAGGAAGAGGCATTGGAAAGTTTAAAGATTCCTTATCAGGTAAATGGAAGTGGCTATCGTTTTTGGACTTCTCCTACTCAAGTAGCCAAGCTAAATAAAGATAAGAGGTTTGTTCCCGAACAAGGCAAAAGCCCTTTTTTAGCTATTACCAACAAAGGGTTACAGAATCCTCATGTATATCCTCAAAATGAGATTTTTGACTGGAATGAAGATTTTTTTGGTCTACTCGTTATTCCCAGAAAAGGGATGACAATATCTATGGCCGAATTCCCAAAAAATGTTGCACGTTATAGCGATCTTATTAAGAAATATGAATTGCCCGAAGCCAAAGTACAGGTAATGAATGGGCAGTTAATTATTGATGGAAAATTGGTTGATAAGTACACCTTCAAAAATGATTACTACTTTATGTTAGGTGATAGCCGACACAATTCGTCCGATTCCAGATATTGGGGATTGGTGCCCGGTAATCATATTGTAGGCAAGGCTGCCATGATTTTATTTTCGGTCGATAAAAATTATACTTGGTTGAATGCCAGCAAGTTTAGAAGAGGGCGCTGGTTTAAGAAAATCAAATAATTGATGACTGATTGCTAAATGGTTAAATTGTTTTGCAATGCATCACGAAATAATTTAACCCATTACCAATCTACTTCTGGTAGATCCTTGGATTTTAGAAATTCATTGGCTCGACTAAAATGACGACAACCTACAAAACCACGCGCCATAGGCGAAGGGTGTGGTGCCTCTAACACGTGATGCTTGCTACGATCTACAATTTGCCCCTTATTACGGGCATATTTTCCCCACAAAAGAAATACTACATTCTCCTTTTCATCAGAAATGGCCTTGATAACCGCATCGGTAAATGCCTCCCAACCTTTGTTTTGGTGTGAGCCTGCAGTTTTAGCTCTTACGGTAAGGGTGGCATTGAGCAACAACACACCTTGCTCGGCCCAGCGTTCCAAATTACCCGATTTGGGAATTTCTTTGCCCAAATCTTCATTGATTTCTTTGAAAATATTGCGTAAAGAAGGGGGGATGCGTACACCATCGGCTACCGAAAAACAGAGTCCATTGGCTTGGCCTGGTCCGTGATAAGGGTCTTGCCCAATAATCACGACTCTAGTTTGATCAAAAGGTGATTTTTCAAATGCATTAAAAATTTGACTACCCGGAGGATATACCGTATGACTTTGGTATTCTTCTTTGACAAATTCTACCAATTCTTTGAAATAAGATTTTTCAAATTCAGCTTGAAGTTTTTCCTTCCAGGAGTCGGCAATTTTTACGTCCATAGGTTAGATTATTAGATAAACAAAGTTGATAGTAAAAGTAGGTTGAATCACAAATTACAATCAATGCAATGATTTAGACAAACCAAAAAAATGGTCTTTAGGCTGCCACACTTTAAGGCGTAACATCAGTCAACAATCACTTTTTTGTGGCCATTGTCTTTCAGTTTTACCCTAAAACTTACACCTCAAAACCAGCAATTTGTGCTTTCAACATTCCCTAAAAATACGAAACAATTTTTTTGGAAAAAAATTTGCTAATCGAAAATTTAAAACCACCCTAAAAAAATTTAGGGAAAGTTCATTGAATGTTTGTAA
>CALDJV010000387.1 GCA_937899305.1 uncultured Cytophagaceae bacterium | reverse complement strand
CTAAATACTCACGTAAAATCAACATCTACATTCCTTTGCAAAAGAGCGACTTTGTAGGCCGGCTGACTTGGGGCTTCAAGAAGTTGGTCAAATTTTTCGGCAAGATAAGACACACACATTCACTTGTATTATCCATTATTTTTACCAAGATGATCCTTAGAATACCACAGCCAGGCTTTACATTTTAGGTTTTTTCTCCCAAAAAGGCTAAATTGACAGGTAAAAGTTTTTGTTAAACTTAGTAACGCGTTCGCAATAACTATCCGATTTAGTTTTATCCCTCTTCGCTACACTTTGTTACTTTTATTGCCCGTAGCCCTGCTACGAGCGCAAAAAGCGCCTCGTTTAGCTTTGAGTGATTTTACTAAAATCTCGACACTTATTTTGAAAGCGTTACTTAATCTATCAATGATGTACATATCTCAATCAAACAACCGTGTGTAGGGTATGAGGAGCAACCCACACACTACTTATAATCCCAAGGATTATACGGTTAAAATTCAGCAACTCTTACAAACTGGTGACGAAAATAACATCAATCTTGCCTGCGAACTTATGAAAGGGCAAGGCATACCCCAACCTCTTCAGGAAATACTGAGCAAAAGCCAGGGACAGGTTATTTTACAATGTCTTCACAATCGCTTGATCACTCCTTTTTTGACTCTCCAACAGCTAGACCTCAACAACAACGAACTGGTCGAGATTCCGCTGGAAATTACTTTCCTAAAAAAACTCCAAAGCATTAACCTGGCCTTCAACGAAATAGAAGAGTTTCCCCCATTACTGGCTCAGCTCACCCAGTTGACCAATCTCAACCTCAGTGAAAATTACCTCAGTGGCTTATCTTTTGACATTGTCAATTTACAAAAGCTCAAAACGCTTAACTTAGGCTGGAACGAATTTGAAGAGTTCCCACTGGAGGTACTTGGTTTGGGTAAACTTGAGAACCTCTATCTAAATGAAAACAAACTAGATAAGCTTCCCAAAGAAATTGCTGAGTTACCCTGCTTGTCTTACCTCAATTTACGTTGGAACGAGTTTGAGGAGTTTCCTCTAGAGCTGGCTTACATCCCACACCTCAAAAAACTCAAACTCAGCGAAAACTGGATCAATGTATTGCCTCCCGAAATTGAGCATATGCAGAAGCTGGAACAATTGTACCTTTCTAAAACCAACCTGCATGACATTCCAGCTGAATTGGCCGAACTCCAGAACTTGAGAGTACTCGATTTATCTGCCAATCAATTGGATTTTTTTCCTGATGAGGTTCTCGAACTCACCAACCTGGAACGACTCAACTTGGCCAACAATCATATCAAAAATCTTTCTGATATTTCATCCTTGTCTCACCTTCAAAGCCTAGAGTTATACAATAACTTTATCCAAGAGCTACCCCAAGGCATTGGCCGGCTTACCAAACTCAAAAAATTATCTCTAAACGAAAATGAATTGACTTATCTACCCCCTGGCCTGAGTGAATTAAGCCACCTGGAATATTTATCTCTGGAACAAAATCAATTGCAAACCATCCCAGTGGAGCTATCCAAATTACGCAACCTGAAGCAAATCAATTTGGCAGGAAATTTTTTCTCTAAGCAACAAAAAGAACAAATCAAGACATTGTTTGCCCATGTGCCTCAGGTCAACTTCAAAAATCAAGTAGATCTCAACACTCCATAGCTTACTACTCACTGCATTTTGATACTCCGACTTGAAAGTTAGAGAACTCTAATCGTTTTTAGAAAAAACCAACACAACATAAGATTCTGATTATCAGAATATTAACCCATAAAACCATTAAAAATTAAATAAAAAAAATTATTTTCAATTATTTAAAAATAACCAACTCGTCCATTATGTTATTGAATATAAAGTAACTACTTTTACAATCACAACTAATAAATGTTCAAAACTATTTTACATTATGAAATATCTACCAAAACTCATGTTGTTAGCCATTGTTGTTTCTTTCACTGCCTGTGGCGGAAGCGGTAATCCATCTGAAACACTTGCCAGCACCAAGTGGATGATTGACGTTGATACCATGATGGACAAAATGATGGATCAAATGCCCGAGGAAGCCAAAAAGATGATGAAAACTGAAAAGGGCAAAGAGCGAATGAAAAAGCAGAAGGAGCGAATGGAAAAAGGTCGCATTGTCTTTGAAAAGGGCGGTGTGTTCAAAACCGTTGGTCCAGATGGAGAAGAGCAAAAAGGCACCTGGAAACTAAGCGATGATAATAAAACCATTACCATCATGGAAAAGGAAGGCAAAGATCCTACTACCTATAATGTAGAGAGTATCGGATCTAGCAAAGTATTGTTATCGGAGAAAAAAGGCGAAAGAACGAATTATATGGCGCTCAAAGCGGCTAACTAAGCTATCGTTATAAGTTACAAAATATTACTTACCTCTCTTTATTCATTTAAGGAGAGGTTTTTTGATGGATATCAATAAAAAAAACGGCCAGGTTCAATTTTGATCCTGGCCGTTTTTCATATATAACCAATCCATTGCCTTATTCAAAATCGGCAATGGGGTTGAGGTCTACTCCCAAGCGTTGCATCACCAATTGCTCTAGGTGAACTCGCAATGGTTCCAACTCAATCTTCTCAATAATTTCGTTGCCAAAAGCGTGAATGAGCAGAGCCCGCGCTTCATGTTCGGCAATTCCTCGTGAACGCAAGTAAAACAGTGCTTCTTCCTCTAAATTACCCGTGGTGGACCCGTGCGAACACTTGACATCATCGGCCCATATTTCCAATTGAGGCTTGGTATTGATAGAAGCATTGTCCGACAGCAAAATGTTGCGGTTTTGCTGATAGGCGTTGGTTTTTTGGGCATCTTGACGCACAAAAATTTTCCCATTAAACACTCCGGTACTACTTCCATCCAAAATACCTTTGTACAATTCATTGCTCATTGAATGCGGCTTCAGGTGATCAGCAATACTATGATTATCTACGTGGGTGTTGCCGGTCATCACGTAGAGCCCAAACATATGACTTTCAACATTGGAGCCATCCAAGGCAATGTTCAAGTTATTGCGCACCACTGCTCCATTGAGTGATATCGTAGTATTGGCATAATAACTATCTGCGGCTTGCTTTACCTGAGTAGTGCCTACATACGAAGCATGCGCTTGGTCGTTTTGTACTTTGTAATGCGCTACCCGAGCATTGGGAGCTACTACAATTTCGGTCACTGCATTGTTAAAACTTGCGTGCTCACCCAAGGTATCCATTTTATCTACAAAAGTAACTTTAGCTCCTTGTTCTACTACAATCAATGCCCTGGGCTGGGCTCCCTGATTGGCCTCACGGGTATCAGTAATGAAGTACATCAATACTGGCTCCTCAACTACTTTGTTGGCCGGCACATGGATAAAGATCCCGTTATTGGTAAAGGCCGTGTTGAGTGCAATCATCGCCTCTTCTGAAGTCTTGGTTAATTGACCAAAATGAGGTGCTACCAAGGCTTCGTGGGTATCGTAGGCTTCTTCTAGTTTTTTTACTACCAACACTTCTTCCGATGAAACAATGGTCGAGAGTTTTGGTTCGTAAGCACCATTCACAAATACAATTGTATTGGCATTGGGCAGGTTGGGCAAGAAAAACGGCTGTATGTCAGAAGTTTGCAGTTCCGAACGTTGGCCAAATACATAGTCTTGTTTCAGTACTTTGCCCAAGTTGGTATATTTCCACTCTTCGTGTTTGGTAGTAGGAAACCCCAAACCATCGAAAGTCTGGATGGCTTCCTGGCGAATTTTATGGATTGGTTTTTTGCTTTCTCCGTTCAATTCGCTTTCAAACACTTTGAATTGCTCCAGCAAGGTAGATTTAAGATTCAATTTATCTATGGTACTCATGTCAATTAATATTCAAAAGTATGGGATAGCATTTTTTGCGATTTTTTAAAACACACTCACTCGCACAAGCAACATCGCATGATTTATTTGACACCTTTACCTATCTATCCAGTTTGGCATCGGTCAAAATCGCATTTTTGAAACTCGTAGTCGCATCAATCATAGCTCCGCGAAAGTCTGCTCCAGTAAGGTCACAATCTTCAAAATCGGTTTTCGATAAGTTGGCGCCTTTGAAAATACAATGGCGCATTTCAGAACGAGAAAAATCAGCAGCATATAAATCAGTCTGCTCAAAGCTGCTATTGTTCAAAATAGAATCAATGAACAAGCATCCCTCGAGATCTGCATTGTTCCAGTTTTTCTTGATTGCATATACCGCTGCACAATCGGCATACGGTAACCTTATCTCTTCCAAGTTTATTTCCTGCAAACTTTTAAAGCAGAGTTTTGCTTGCTTACCTCCTTTTATATTATCAGTGTTGACCCCTTTGTACACGCCAAAAATCAGATTTTTAATATAAAAGGTAGCCCAGTGACCTCCAGCTCCTCCGTTTTGTAAAAATATATCGTGATCTAGCAATATTTCTTCAAACTCCTGACCCAGAATTGGCTTAGCCTCTTCTACCAGGTTTTTCATTGACTGACGAGTTTCATCAAAATTATCTGTCATAGTTCAAGTTCAAAGTAATCATTGTACCTATCCAAAGATACTAAATTATACTATTGCCAACGATATATGCCAATATTATTGAGCAGCAGCTACTTCTTCCTTGATCCAGTCGTAACCTTTTGCTTCTAGTTCTAGTGCCAATTCTTTTGTACCAGATTTTACAATGCGTCCATCAAATAATACGTGCACATAATCAGGTACAATATAATCTAACAAACGTTGGTAGTGCGTTACCAAGATAGTAGCGTTATCGTCACTCTTTAGCTTGTTTACGCCTTCGGCTACGATACGCAAAGCATCGATATCCAATCCTGAGTCGGTTTCATCCAAAATAGCCAATCTAGGCTCCAACATCGCCATTTGAAAAATCTCATTGCGTTTTTTCTCTCCTCCCGAAAAACCTTCATTCAGCGATCGCTTCAATAACTCTTGTTTGATGTTTACCAGCTGGGTCTTTTCCTTCATTCTTTTCAAAAACTGCACTGCGTCCAGCGGCTCTTCTCCACGATATTTGCGAATTTCGTTGGTCGCTGTTTTTAGAAAATTAATAGTCGTTACCCCTGGAATTTCTACTGGGTACTGAAATGCCAAAAAGATCCCCTCCCCTGCTCTTTCCTCAGGAGCAAGCTCTAATAAGTCTTTGCCCGTAAAATCAATGCTCCCTTCTTCTACTTCGTACTCTTCACGACCCGCCAATACTGAAGCCAAAGTACTTTTTCCTGATCCATTGGGTCCCATGATGGCATGTACCTCCCCTGGTTTTACGTCCAAGTTAATTCCTTTGAGGATTTTCTTGCCTTCGATAGAGGCATGTAAGTTATTTATCTTTAACATGACTATTTCTATTTATAACAATTTAATAGATGGTTTGCCTGCCCCGCAAGCTTTAGAACATATTTAGAATTTTGTTTACCATTGAAACACCAACCCTAAAACATATCCTTTTGTTGTTAGTAAAACGGAAAAAATAAAGTAATCCAAATTTGGTGTAATATCTCGTTGTTAGACGATTCAAAAAATCGTTGCGTAGCTAGACTTTTTGAAGGAGTATGGCAACAAGAGATCAGCCAAATGGAGTAGGTTATTGATGTAGTTTTACTTAGA
>CALDJV010000386.1 GCA_937899305.1 uncultured Cytophagaceae bacterium | reverse complement strand
AAGTTAGTTGCGGATTGTTAGCGCAGGTTATGATTCTTTGGGTTTATTTTATAACTTAAATCGGCACTTAGGAACATGTTCCTTAATTAACTTGTAGGTTTTCTCTATGGCAGATCAATCCCCCATATCTCACGAGCAAGTACATTTATTAGAAGAGCGTATCCAGAAACTTGAGCAAGCGCTTAAAGAATCAGAGCAAGTCACTCAATGGTTGTTGATCGACAAACGGGCGATGGAAAGCCGTTATAAAGCATCTGAAAAATTGGCGCGCATTGGGTATTGGGAGACTGATTTACAAACTCAGGAATTGTATTGGTCAGATGGGTTTCGCGAAATATTGGGATTTGGTACCAATACCAAGCCTGATATGAAACTCTACAAAGAGATGATGTCGGAAGAGCATGTAGAGCGGTTGAATGCTGCCATTCAGAAAGTATTTATCAATGCCGAAAACTATTCTTTCGAACACAGTCTTTTGCGTCCTGATGGACGATTTTGTTTTGTAGAATTGACCCTCAAACTGGTATTTGATGAGCATACTCAACAACCCGATAAGTTATTGGGGATTGTGCAAGACATTACCACTCGCAAAGAATCCCAGAAAAAGCTTGAGCGCCTTTCTTTGGTTGCGGCCAAAACTTCCAATGCAGTATTTATTTTAGAGAAGGATCTAAAACTGGAATGGATGAACGATGGTTACACGCGCATGACTGGATATACCTCGCGTGAACTGAGAGATAAATACTTACACGATGTATTGGCGTTGTGTGGATGTGATCTTAGAAAATACGAAGATTTTGCCAAAAACTTATCCACCAGTGAATCAATTAGCCAAGAGCTAAAAATCAAAAATAAACAAGGCGACCCTTTGTGGATTTTAATGAGTTTGACTCCCACCCATGATTACTCCCTAAATTTGGTTAACTACATTGCCATTATCATCAATATTACCAAGCGTAAGGAAGCGGAAAATATGTTGGTATCGGCCAACAAGGAGTTGAAGGAGAAAAACCATATCATTGAAGAGAAAAATCAAAATATTACGGAGAGTATTACTTATGCCCAGCGGATTCAGGCAGCCATGTTGCCTACCTTGAACGATATTCACGTTGAATTACCTGATTCATTTGTGTTGTTCAAGCCTCGTGATATTGTGAGCGGAGATTTTTATTGGTTTGCGACGCCTCACAAATACGATGAAAGCGGGAATTCCATTACTCAAAATAAGATTATGCTGGCTGCAGTAGATTGTACTGGTCATGGGGTACCTGGTGCCTTTATGAGTATGATTGGGCATTCACTGCTAGATGAGATTGTAAACGAACGAGGGATTATCAACCCCAACCAAATATTGACTGACCTACACGCTGGAGTGCGGTTTGCGTTGCGTCAACAAGATAGCCAAAACCGCGATGGGATGGATATGGCTCTGGTGGTGATATGCAAAAAATCTAACGAGATGTATTTTGCTGGAGCTAAGAATCCATTGGTATACATTCAGGATAACGAGATGCACCTTATCAAAGGAGATAGTTTTGCCATTGGAGGTGAGGATACCAGACGTACTTATACTTGCCATACTATAGACATTTCTAAACCAACCAGGTTTTATGTATACTCAGATGGATATCAAGATCAGTTTGGAGGGCCACAAGGGAAAAAGTTTATGCGAAAAAAACTACGCGAACTTTTATTTGCAAATGCTCACAAGCCCATGCAAGAACAGAAAAACATTTTGAATGATACCATAGAAAACTGGATGGCAGAAGCGAACGAAAGACAGATTGATGATATTTTGGTGATGGGAGGATATTGGAAAGGGAAAAAATTGTAATATTGACGCAATACTAAATTGAATACATGCGAGATTTTCAAAGCCTACTACTTACCTTGGTTTTAGGGGTGAGTTTCTGTAGAGTATCAGCTCAAAATACCTTCTTGATTAAACAAGAAACGGATTCAGAAGTAAATCTTAGTCAATTCATTCGAATATTACCCTCATTACAAGGCGAGGAAACCCCTCCTTCCTTTCAAGATATTATCAAGATAGTAGATACCCGTTGGGTGCCATATACCAAAGCAATATTGCACAAGCCTAACCAAGTAATATGGGCAAAACTAACCCTTCGTAATGAATTAAATCACGATTTTGATGGCGTATTAAAGCTAGATAACCGTTATCTTAGGCAAGCTGAAGTATATCTCTTGGATCAGAAAGGGAACTTTACTATGAAAAAAGTGGGGAATCAGTTTTCAGCAAAAAATACCCACGCCTGGGCGATGCCGACTTACCCAAAGATCAAGATGTATTTGAGAGCCAACGAGCAAAAAACACTCTATATATGTTTTCACCAATTTGATCAAAAAACGTCATTGATTCATCTTGAATTACAATCCAAATCGGGGTGGAACACATTTGTGCAAAAGCGTAATTTATTTCAGGGGGTATTTCAAGGAATGGTGTTGCTCACCTTATTGTACAACTTGTACGTATTTTTGTTAAGTCGCAACCGTATCTATGCTTATTACTTGGGCTATCTTTGCTGTATAGCCTTGTACTTCTTCAATTTTGTAGGTTTTTCAGCTGAATTTATTTTTCCGAATTATCTTCGTTTGTTTTTCGATCTGTACCTACTGTCGACTGCATTTCTCCAGATTTTTTACCTACAATTTATTCGCCTTTATCTCAATACGCAAAGAATCCATGATTTTTGGGATAAAGTTTTGGTAGGTTGGATGGCAGTCAGTTTGATAGAGCTTGTATTGGTCGAAATTCTTTTGCATACCACTGATAATTTCGCGTTGGTATGTGGTATTCACCATCAATTTATATTGGTAGAAGCGATATCGATGATGGGCGTATTATTTGTTTGGAGGCTTTTGAAGGCCAGGATGGTCAACTACCTCATTGTTGGTACTTTTTGGGTATGTCTGGGCTTGGCAATTGGTATTTTTAAAGATACTTACGATGGCAATGCATACTTTCAGGTAGGTAGCCTCATGGGGATTTTATGTTTTTCACTGGGATTGGGACATCGTACGAAGTTAAACGAAAAAGAACGAATAGAAGCCCGAGAGGCCGTGATCAAGGTACAAAAAGAATCTAACGAAGAGCTAGAGCATCGAGTGCAAGAGCGTACCCAACAGCTTAGAACCACCAATGAAAAACTTACTAAGATTCACGATAATTTACAAGATAGTATTCGTTATGCGCAACGCTTGCAAAAAGGAGTACTACCCCTTGAGAATCAAGTAAAACAACTCCTCCCTCATTCTTTTGTGTTGTTTCGCCCACGTGACATTGTGAGTGGAGATTTTTACTGGGTAGAGCCAATCAGTGATCATAAGGTAATGGTTGCGGTGGCCGATTGTACTGGGCATGGCATTCCAGGGGCTATGATGAGTATGATGGGAAGTACTGCGCTGACTGAAATTGTATTGAATAGAAAAATCAATTCTCCCACTGAAATTTTGATTCAACTAGACAAAATGATTCAAGTAACCTTGCGCCAAAACGAAACCAACCTGAAAGATGGCATGGATATCAGTATTTGCTTGTTTGATTTTGAAAACCAGTGCATTGATTTTGCCGGAGCCCACCATCCATTGTATTACTTTTATGAAGGGGAGCTGAAGGTCTACAAAGGTGCCTATCGTTCTATAGGAGGGAATTATTATGATACAGAGTTCAAAAGCCATCAAATACCCATGCAAAAGGGGGCAAAACTATACATGTTTTCTGATGGCTTTCAAGACCAGTTTGGGGGAGAAGAGGGACGTAAATTTATGATTCGCCGCTTGAAAAAACTCTTGTTAGATATTCATCAAGAACCAATGGAATTGCAAAAAAGTAAATTGGAAAAAACGTTGGATGCTTGGATGAGTGCTGGAAAAACTTCTCAAACTGATGACATTTTATTGTTTGGTCTAAGCTTATGATTCACTCATATTAGCGCTAAAGATTCCGCTATGGTTTGAATGTGTGACATTTTTGCTTAGTATTGGAGTGAGGGAAAAATATAAGCAAAGGTTCACTATGAGAAGATACATATCTTTTACCGTATTACTATGTCTTTTATTTCACATAAAATCGTACAGTCAATCCTCCGACATACGTACCAAACGGATAGATAGCCTTCGAAATGAGCTTTCCAAAAAACAAGCTGATACAACCAAGGTATCAGTCCTACTAGAACTAGGCAAAAACTACTTGCCGGACGATCCCAATAAGGCTCAAGAATATATTCATCAAGCATTGGCACTTACTAGAAAAGTAAAGTATGTTAGAGGTGAGGTGAAAGCGATGATACATCAAGGTGACTTGTATAAGAAGCAAGATAAACTTGATAAAGCCATTGCTACATTCCAGCAAGGGGTAGCTATTGATAAGGAGGGTAAAAATGTTGATAATCAGATGGTTATATTTAGTAGGCTTGGCAGCATTTATTACGCACAGTCTGATTACAACAATGCATTCGAAAATTTTAATAAGGCGCTAAGAATTGCTGAGAAAATCAAGGATTTGAAGTCTACTTCGGCGTGCATAGCTAATATTGGAGTTATTTACGATGAACAAGGAGATTATGTACGTGCACTCAAAGCGTATCTTCGGGGCTTAAAGTTTGCTGAGGAACACAAACATCAAAATTTTAAAATATACAATCTCATCAATATCAGTACGATTTACAATCAACAAAACAATACAAAGCTCGCCATTCAATATGCAAATGAAGCCCTTGAACTTTTGAATACTGAAAAAGGTGATGACCTAAGTAAGGTGACTTGTCTGGGGAACCTAGCCGATTTTTACTTCAAAGACAAGCAGTACAGTAAATCGCTCGAATATGCCAGGCGAAGTCTAAAACTGGCTAAAAAAACAGACGATAAGTTAGGCGTAGTGTATGCTTATCGGGCAATTGGAAAAGTAAAAATCACCGCAAAAAACTTAAAAGAAGGGCTAAACTATTACAATCAAGCCTTGAAGATTAGCAAGGAAATTGGTGAAAAACAAGCGGCCATTATTGTAGAACGTGAATTGGCTTATACTTATCAAAAGTTAAAAGACTTTGACAAAGCCCTTCAGTTTGCTCGAAATAGTGTGAAAGATGCCGAAGAAATAGGGTCGGCGCGGGATATTAAAGATGGCTATAAAACTTTATCCGACATTTTTGCAACCAATAAACAGGTTGACTCCTCTTACTTCTATTATAAAAAATTTACGGTATACAAAGATAAACTATTCGGGGAAAAGAACTCTTGGGAACTGAACAACATCCGGATAGAGTATGATTTGGATAAAAAAGAAACCGAAATTACCTTGCTTACCCAGGATCGGAGATTAGCCAAGGGCAAGGTAAGACGTCAACGTATTATTCAATACTTCTTTATTGCTGGTTTTGTGGTCATCTTTTTTATTGCGTTTGTGCAGTATCGAAACAATCTGCAAAAACAACGAGCCAATCAACTATTGCAAAATAAGAATGATGAAATCTATGAAAAGAATATCCAAATCAATGACCAAAATGAGGCCATTACTTCCAGTATAAATTACGCGCAACGTATTCAGAAAGCAATTTTACCGTTGGAAGATCACATCGGAGCCAGGGTGTCAGACTATTTTTTGTTTAACCGCCCTCGTGATATTGTCAGTGGAGATTTTTACTGGTTTATACAGCATCAAAACAAGTGTTTCTTTGGAGTGATAGATTGTACTGGCCACGGAGTACCAGGTGCGTTTATGAGTATGTTAGGCAATACTGCCCTGACCAATATTGTATTACAGCAAAAAATTACTGAGCCCCACGAAATACTGAATCAATTAAGCAAAGAAGTGGATTTTTTGCTACAACAGCACGTGACTCAAAATACCGATAGTATGGATATAGCACTTTGTGCGGTAGATGTTCAAAATAAGGTTTTGGAGTACGCAGGGGCCAACAATCCTATGATTTGGATACAAAATGGTGAAATGCAAGTGATCAAAGCCGATCGGATGCCCATAGGAAAAGAGCAGGTAGACATGGGCCGAAGCTATACATTACATTCCATAGATATCAGCACGCCTACTACGGTTTATTTATACACCGATGGTTGCCAAGACCAGTTTGGAGGACCAGAAGGTAAAAAGTTTAAAAGTGCTCGTTTACGTGAATTGCTTTTTAGTAACTATGCGTTGCCAATGAGCGAACAACATGATTTACTTGCCCAAGCCATGGATGACTGGATGTCGATTGGTCCAAAGGCACAGGTAGACGACATGTTAATCATGGGGGTGAAACTGGACTTTGCATAAAACAGCCATCATTATGATGCACAAGGCGTCCTTTTTTTTAATTATTTTAGTAACACTTTCAAAATAAGTGTCGAGGTTTTAGTAAAATCACTCAAAGCTAAACGAGGCGCTTTTTGCGCTCGTAGCAGGGC
>CALDJV010000385.1 GCA_937899305.1 uncultured Cytophagaceae bacterium | reverse complement strand
GATTTTTTGGGCAATATGCCTCTTAATCAAAATGCTTGCCGCTCACTAATGACAATCAATACTTTCGACATAGTTCTTTTTGGAATGTAAATTGAAAAAGTGTTGAGACTCTGTTGAATATTAAACCTTAAAAGTTAAACAAAAGTTGGTGTTATTGCGATACAATCGGTAACCTAATGCAAAATTTTGTTGGTTTTTCTGCGGTGCTCTCTACCCATATCTTGCCCTGATGGTGCTCAACGATGGTTTTACTAATGGCCAAACCCAATCCACTTCCTTTAGGTTTGCGAATGTTCTGGTCCTCATCTTGGTAAAACTTCTCAAATATCAATTGATGTAGTGCTTCCTTGATGCCTTTACCATTGTCGGTAACTTCTATTTGTATCCAATTATTTTCTTGAAAAGAAGCAACTCCAATTTCTCCTGCATTGGTTTTACTAAACTTAATGGCATTAGATAACAAGTTGAGTATCACCTGCACCAAACGATCTCTATCCCCCAAAATAGAGGATAAATCTGAGGCAAAATTTACCTCCAAAGTTATGTTATTTTCTTGAATAACCTGTTGTACCGAGTCAATAGCTTCTTGTAAAATTTTGTTAATCTCTAATGGCTGTAAATGCAAGCGTTGTTGGCCCGAAGCAAATCTCTCTAGATCGAGTACTTGATTGATCAAGCGTTCCATGCGATTGGTTTCTTTGATGATGGTTTCCAGGAAATGAACCTTCTGCTCTTCCTCCAAATCAGGATTATCAGCGAGTATTTCTGAAAACGCCCGAATAGAAGTCAGTGGGGTACGCATTTCGTGGGTCACAGTAGAAATGAATTCATTTTTGAGGTGATCGGTTTTGATCAATTGTTCGTTGGCGGCCTTTAAGTTTTCGCCGGCTGTTTCGAGTTCTTCAGATTGTTTTTTGAGTTGTTCGTTGAGCAATTTTAGCTCTTGTGATTCTCTGACCAATTGCAATACCTCCTGGTTAGAGATTTCTTCGTCACTGGCTACCGAGGCAATCATCAAGCGAGCCGCTGCTGCCCCGATGGTACTGGCCAGGAGCCTTTCCAGATAAGTAACGAGTTGGGTATCGGCTTGCGGGTTTTTTTTCCATTGAGTGCCAAATTTTTGACTAAACTCTTCCAAAGCCTGTTGGGTACGCCCTTCGCCCAAAAAAATAACCACGGTTTTGGTAAGGTCAGCCGTGTAAGCCGTCCCCGTCCATAGCATCCCGCTTTCTTCCCAGTCAGAATATTTGTGAATGTTTACGAAAATCTCAGCCTGGGTTTGCTCCTCTATCGAAGCTTGTGAAAGATAAGAAATACTGATATAGCATAGTAGGTTGAAAAACAGACTCCAGAATAAGGCGTGAGAAATGGGGTCTAAACTGGACAGCCCCAAAAATTGCTGTGGTTTGAGCCATGCCACTCCCCAGAGTCCCTGTTGTTGGATGTGAGGCGGCAGAAAACCGACCTCTATCAGTGTGGGAACAATCAACAAAAAGAACCACAATACAAAACCCACCAAAATACCCCCCAGAGCCCCGTTTTTATGACCTTGCTTCCAATAAATTCCTCCTAAAATGGCGGGGGCAAACTGGGCAATAGCCACAAAAGAGGTGAGTCCAGTAGAAACCAACGAATACTGGCTGGAAATGGTCTTGTTGTAGATATAAGCAAACAACAAAATAAAAAAGATAGAAAGGCGACGCCCATAAATCAAGATGGTACCCAAGTGAGGTTGGTATCGATTTTTGAAACGGTTATTCAAGAGCAACAAAGGCATGAGCAAGTTGTTGCTAAACATAAAACTCAATGCCATAGAAGACACAATGATCATACTGGTAGCGGCCGAAAACCCTCCAATGAAGGCAAACAGGGCCAGTCCAGTTTGGTTAGAAGACAAAGGAAGGCTCAATACAAGAGTATCGGCATCTACTGCTTGAGTACCAAAGAAAAGCTTGCCCCCAAAAGCAATGGGAATGACAAAAAGATTGATGAGCAATAAATACAGCGGGAATACCCACATAGCGCGATTCAAATGGCGAGGATGGGCATTTTCTACTACGACTACCTGAAACTGACGAGGCAAAAACATAATGGCCAGCATAGACAAAATACACATGTAGAGCCATTTAATGTTTCCTCCTTGGTCGTTCATGGTAAATAGTTGAGAAAGCGCTGGGTTTTGAGCAGCTTTGCTAAAAATATCAGTCAGCCCATCGAACAAGCCAAAAGTAACAAAAACACCAATGACCAGAAAAGCAATGAGTTTGATGATCGACTCGAATGCAATGGCGGCAACCATGCCTTCGTGACGGTCGGTGGCCACGATGGTACGGGTGCCAAACGAAATGGTAAATACCACCAACACAATGGTGACATAAAAGGCAGTGTCTTGGAAGAACAATGTAGGAGGGTTGGTGACCCCCTCAGTAGAGATGCCTTGAGTAATAATGGTAAAGCTAGTGGCTATAGCCTTGAGTTGTAAGGCAATATAGGGAATGATGCCCAGCAAACTCATGATGGTGACAATGCCTCCCAGACTTACATTTTTGCCGTAACGCGAAGAGATCAGATCGGCCAGGGTGGTAATGCGTTGTACCTTGCAAATATGGATGATTTTTCTGAGTACCAACCACCAAAGTGGTGCTATCAAGGTGGGGCCAATATAGGTAGTCAAAAAATCGACTCCACTGGTGGCGGCCCTTCCTACGCTGCCATAGTAAGTCCAGGCAGTGCAAAATACCGTAAACGAGAGGGCATATACGTAGGGGTTGTTGACCAGACTTTTGCCAGATTTGACCTGTTTTTCACCCCACCAGGCAATCAAAAAAAGTAGGGCCAGATAAATAGAGGATGCAATGAGAACAAGGGTAGTGGACACAGAAAGCAAGCATTTAAGTGAAAAAACAGGTGCTGGTTTTTCCTTTATGAGGACAAGAATGAAAAGTGGGCAACGCAATGAAAAACCATAGCGAAATAAATGTTATGGATTGACATCTTCTTTTGAGTCATCCGAAGGGCGGTGGTACCGACGACGCTCAAACATAAAGGCAATACAGGCAATGGCGATGCACCAAACAACAAAAATATAAATGTAGAGCAAGGGAAAACTACCTATTTTTTGGGATACATTAAAGATAGACAAAATAGGATAGTTGAATATGAACATGAAGAGCATAAACAAGAAGAAAAATTTGACCAAGCCTTTTTTATAAGTAATTAATTTGGACATATGTGGTGTTTTCAAGAGTGACTGTTGATATCAAATATAACTAGAAATTTGTGAAACCTCTTTGAAGACCAGGCTTCAAAACAAAAAAAGCAGCCTACCGAAGGGTAAACTGCTTTGGAGAATGAACTGTTTTTGTCTCCTAGTAAAACGGAAAAAATAAAGTAATCCAAATTTGGTGTAATATCTGGTTGCTAG
>CALDJV010000384.1 GCA_937899305.1 uncultured Cytophagaceae bacterium | reverse complement strand
GGACAGGGCAGGTATCGAATGAAAATGCCACCGCTAAGGGAAGTAGCTTTGAATAGAACAGGAGTATATTTTATGCGTAAAAAAAGGCTATTGATTCACACCCTTAGGGAAACAGCTGTGGACCATCGACCGTGGACTAAAGAAAAAAACTCCCAACTACTGACTACCAACTCCTAACTAAAGAAAACTACGTAACTTAAATTCCAACGTTAAATCCAATCCTTACCGTGACTGGAGTAGGGTATGGGGTGATGTCTTCCAGGTAGTTGAGGTTATACAATACCATCAGGTTGACATATACCTTGCCCAAACGCTGCTGAAGTCCAGCTCCAATCTGAGGGCGTTGGACAAAGGCAATCCGTTGAATTTCGTTGGTACGGTCATAATAGTCAGATCGTAGCAATTCGTACTCACTGTAAAGAAACAAGCGATTGCCTTCTCCAAAAATTTGTTCAGTATTGATGATGTATTGCAAGTATAACCGACCTGAATAAATCTGATTTTGCAGGTCTAGAGTTCTCCCAAGGCGATTGTTGAGCTGAAAGCGAGAATATAAATACCCTACTCCAACCCCTCCAATGAGATTGCGGGTGAGGCGGTATCCTAAGGTAGGCGAAATATCGATGAAAGTGGGATTACCAAACTGAAGCCAAAAGTTACCACCAGTGAGCCAACGCCGACCTATCTCGTCCTCGTCGTCGTTGTCACGGTTGTTGTTTTCTACTGTCTTTTTAGGTTTTTCCTTGGTAGTATCTTCATCAGCTTTCTTTCGCTTCTCTTTGGGTACATATTGGGCAAAAGCTGAAGCAGAAATGGTTAAAAATAGCAGTAGAACGAATCCTTTTTTGTAGGGTAACAAACTTACCTTTGAGTATTTCATATTTTTATACATTTACAATCAAGAAGTTTAGGGAACTTCAAAGCCTTGGTACACTGTAACAAGAGTTTTATACTGTTTTGCTTTAGGCCCTAGTCAGGTTGTGAAGACACAACCCGAGGCGACGGGAACTTTAAAGCCTTAGATGGAACCTAATACGAAGATAAACAACAATCTGTCCTCAAATTTAATAACTCATTCACATCTTTGAAAAAAATGATTGAATTCCTCCCTTGCCTCAGCTCAGAAAGCCACTCTGGCCAAAAACAATCTATTGAAAAGTGCAATATTGAGAGGTACTTATAGAGTAATATCATCAATAAAACGCAAAATAATTCTAAAACCCCTATATTTGCATATCATACAAGATAGTTTTACAGCCTATCGTTGTATTTTAAAATTGTTATAAAAATGATACAACTGATTGTAAAAGCAGCCGTTGGCATTGGATCGGTATATTTTACCGCTCAATTGTTGGACGGAGTCACCTTGGAAGGTGTAGTACCTACGGTAATCGTATCTATATTACTTACAGTGATAAATACCTACATCAAACCCATTTTGAAGATTCTTACCCTGCCTTTGAAGTGGTTTACCTTGGGAATTTTTCCATTGATTTTGAATGCACTTTTGATTTTAGTAGTAGATAACCTGGTAGAAAAGGGATTTGACGTCAAAGACATTTTCTGGGCATTCGCTTTTAGTTTTGTACTTTCGTTGGTATCGTAGGCATTCGATTTTGTGACCGCTCCTTTACAGAAATGATGAAGATGCATTTACAAAATTAGACAAAGCCTGTCCTTGCAGGCGGTTGAGGAGAAGTATTCGCGTATTTATGAAAAAAATGCTGGCATATTTGTTAATAGTAGTCCTAAGTATCCATTCTTTGGGTTCATTGTGGCTATTCATTGACTTGCATTGGCAACGTAGCCAAATGCACCAGCAGATGTATACCGATCAAATTCCAACTCAGTTTTTAACCATTCTTTCGTTTGATCAACAAGCCCAACGACAAAACGGTTTGCAATGGCAGCACGAAAAAGAGTTCAAGTATGAAGGAAAGTTATACGATGTGCTAAAAGTAGTGAAGGAAGGAAGTTTGATTCACTATTATTGCGTTTGGGACAAACAAGAAGAGGCTTTACATGAGGCATTGCAGCTTCAAATAGCCAGTCAAATACCACTTTCTCAGGAGTCTAGAATTGCGCTTAACCAAGTATTTGACAAAACTTGGGTGGCTGCCCAAGCGATTTTGTTTCGTACTACTCCTGACTTTCATCAAATGTCGGCGAAGTACAGTGAGCCTTCACCTACCTGGCCAAAACCCTTTCAAGAAGTATCCATACCTCCCCCTCAAATATAGTTTTCCAGGATTTTTAATTCATCGATGGATTGATTTGCAGATAGGATAGTAAATCTGTGACTCGTTCATTCATATCATTCTATATTAACCACAAGCTTTTGGCTAAGGGGAAAGTGGCTTGGTACGTCCAGTCCATTCTTTTGCTTGGCTGCAGGCTCATGACATCTATTTTTAAGCACTTATTGAAAAACATCAAAGCCATGCGATACTTGAGTATTTTATCATTGACCTTTTTCCTGTCTTTGCTGACGATCGCAGCAAGCAAAGCACAAACTGTGTTTCAAGTCAAAGACAAAGAAACCAAAGAGCCACTGGTGGGAGCAGTGGCTTACAATGCCTCCAAAACTTTTCAGGCAGTAACCAACAACCTCGGGAAGGTTACAGTAAATGGATTGAGGAAAGATGACACGATTTTCTTTCAGTTTTTGGGTTACAAAACATTTTCGTTGGCATTGAGCAATGCCAAAGTGGGCTTGAACGAAGTATTAATGGAAGAAGACATCGTGGAGACCAACGAAGTGGTGTTGGTGGCCAATCGTTTACCTGAAAAACGAGAAGACTTGCCCCAACAAATTGAGATCATTTCGGCTCGGGACATTGCCCTAAAAAATGCGCCCACCTCTGCCGAATTATTGAGTTCGACCGGAAAAGTATTTGTACAAAAGAGCCAAATGGGAGGAGGAAGCCCTGTTTTAAGAGGGCTAGAGGCCAATCGGGTACTTATTGTAGTAGATGGGGTAAGAATGAACAATGCCATTTATCGGGGTGGGCACCTACAAAACGTAATTACCCTTGATCCCAACATTCAGGACCGGGTAGAGGTATTGTTTGGCTCAAGTTCGGTGATTTATGGGAGTGATGCTTTGGGAGGAGTCATGCATTTTTATTCTAAAGATCCTGCTTTTGATCTTCCACTACAAGTAAACGCCATGACCCGCTATGCATCGGTCAACAACGAATTTACCGGACACCTGGATTTCAATGTAGGCTTCAAAAACTTTGCGTCACTCACCAGCATCAGTTATTCCCGTTTTGGCGATCTACGTTCGGGGGCCAATTCCAATTTTATCAATGGATTTCGTTGGGAGCTGCCTGTGTATGCTGACCGGATAAATGGTGTCGATGTGGCCGTGGAGAATACTGACCCGCTTGTGCAAAAAAATACCGGTTACAATCAATTGGATTTGACCCAGAAATTTAAAATCAAGTCGGGAGAAAACACCGAACACATTTTGAACTTTCAATATTCTCTCTCTTCGGATATTCCTCGGTACGATCGCCTGTCGGTGATTCAAAGCGATGGTACTCCTGAAAGCGCGGTGTGGAACTATGGGCCTCAAAAAAGATTAATGACGAGTTATCGTTTGAAGAAAACCTCGGTTACTAATTTTTATGATGAAACGAGTTTGACGCTTTCTTACCAAAACATTGAAGAGTCTCGAATTGATCGTAAGTTTGGGCGAACCCGATTGCGTAAACGGGTCGAAAACCTCCATATTGTGGGCTTGAACATTGATTGGCAAAAAGGCCTGGATATAGCAGCGTTGGGCAAAGAAACCCAACTGAACTATGGAATTGAGTTTTATCATAACGAGGTGACCTCTTTTAATCGAGAAGAGAATATACTTACTGGAGTAGTAAGAACCAGTGACGACTTGACCGACCCGGCCGAAACCCGCTATCCGCAAGGAGGGAGCCAAATGAGGTTTTTGGGATTTTATATCAATCTGAAAAATCATTTCAATGACTGGCTCATTGGTTCGGCAGGCATACGAATGAACGCCAATGCTCTGAGGGCCGATTTTGGTAATAACCCCCTGAACTTGCCCGTAGATAAAGTGAACAAACGGACTCGGGGAGTAACGGGGAGTTTGGGACTAGTGCTCTGGGGCTTAAATAAATTATGAATTAAAATGTTATATTTGTAGCG
>CALDJV010000383.1 GCA_937899305.1 uncultured Cytophagaceae bacterium | reverse complement strand
TTTTTAAATATTATTCTTTACAGTTTTTTCTATATCTCGAGTATTGACGTTATTTAGGTACAAGTTGTTTTAAAAAATTTCTTTATTATTAATCTATGGAACAATTAACAGAAGATTTAAAGGCAAAATTAACTGGCGAAATTGAAGAACTGAAAAGCCAACTTACTGGAAAACTTTTTGAAGATATGGAGATCCGGGACCAAATTCATAACCTGGAAATGAAGCTCAATGGAGTAAAGCCAATGAACAGCGAAATTGATTGTATTGGTTGCTCAAGCTAGTATTTAAACCAAGCCCGATAACCGTCGGGCTATTTTATGGCACAGATAGTTGATGCACTAACTATTGCAGTTGTATATTTTGTTGACACTCATAAAAAACAGCCCCTACCAAAGCTATATGATTGATGGCGAGTAGTTTAATAAAAAGAGTAGAGAATATTTTATGAATTTAGTCCAGTGAAGTTTTGGTAGTTCGTAAAATGATTATCAGATTAGCATAACCTAAAGCCTTACAATCAAGTTTAACTATCAAAAGGCATCAGTTGAGACCCTTTTTGAAAACCTGATTGTAATCACCAAATAGGAGGTGATTGAAAACAATATAAAACAATATTCAATACCAAAATAAAATCACTATGAACCAATACATGATAGACATTGATTTGCCAGAGGAATTAGATGAAGATTTTATGTCGCTGGTACCAGCTCAACGAATGAAAATCAATAAATTGATGGGAGAACGCACCATCAGTAGCTACTCATTGGCTTTGGATCGTTCCAAACTTTGGGTTACTATGAACGCCAAGTCGGGCACCGACGTGATGGACGTGTTGGCTACTTTCCCACTGATTGAATACATGAAGTTTCACATCCATGAATTGATGTTTCACCATGAGGCATCTATGCTCGTCATTCCCCCTTTTTCGCTCAATTAGAGCAAAATCATTTCCTGACTTTACAAAGTATTGTGAAGCCAGGAAATACTTAATTCGATGCTTTATGGTAGTAACTATTCCATAATTCCAGTGATCTTTTTACGAATCAAGTCCAAAATGATATTGGCGGTAACGGTAATATTGAGTTGGCGGTTAGGAGTAAGCATCAATTTTTTGCTATACGTACCATTTTCGTCGGCATAAGCAATCCATACAGTCCCCACTGGTTTTTCTTCCGAACCACCACCTGGGCCTGCCACTCCACTACTGGCCACTCCAATGTCAGTTCCAAACTTCTCCCGTACATTTTCGGCCATTTCTCGTATGGTAGCTTCACTTACTGCACCATGTTCCTTCAGAGTTTCTTCCTTTACCCCCAAACGATTCATCTTAATTTCATTGCTATATGCGACAATGCCTCCCATCAAATAACGGGAACTCCCAGGCACTTTGGTAAACAAATGAGCCAGGTATCCCCCCGTACAACTCTCGGCCGTGGCTACTGTTTTGTCGTGCTCTACCAATAGTTTGCCCACATTTTCTTCCAACGTTTCTTTGTCATATCCGTAAATGTACTTCTCAATCAAAGGGGTTACTTTGGCTTCTTCGGCAAATACTTGTTGTTTCAATGTTTCTTCATCTTGTCCTATTCCAGTCAAGCGCAAACGTACATGGCCATAATTGGGCAAATAAGCCAACTTGATATTTTCGGGTAAGTTGTCTTCCCAATCTTTGATCATGTCGGCAACCTGAGACTCCCCCTTGCCAAATACCTTGATCATACGGTGGAAAATAACCGGAGTGTGGAAAAAATCCTTGATTCGGGGAATCATTTGTTCTTCCATCAACACCTTCATTTCGCGGGGTACCCCAGGCATAGAGATAAATATTTTTCCATTTTTCTCAAACCACATTCCAGGAGCAGTTCCTGCTCGGTTGGTAATGTAGGTAGCATTGGCTGGAATGGAGGCTTGTTGGCGATTGGTTTCCAGAATTGGTAAGTTTCGTTCTTCGAAAAACTTTTCCACTTGCTTGAGCGCAGTTTCGTTGATTACCATCTTGGCATTGAAGTACTCGGCCAGGGTTTTCTTGGTAATATCATCTTTGGTGGGGCCCAAGCCTCCGGTCATCAAAATGACATCAGCTCGCTGGGAGGCTTCGTGTAAAATATTAAGAATTTGTTTTTTCTCGTCTCCTATCGAGGACTTTCGAATGGTTTTGATGCCTATTTTGTCTAGTTCGGCACTGATCCACTGAGAGTTGGTATCTGTAATTTGTCCGTATAAAATTTCATCTCCAATGGTGATAATCTCGGCAAAGGTTGTATTCATTGCGTTATGTTTGAGTTCAAATGCACATTGTTTATTGGCAGGGGCAAAAATTTCCTGAATTTTTGCCTCCCTTACTTTACAAGTTAAAACTTTCTCCTCTATATCGTTACAATAAATAATGAAAGATTATCACGACTAGGTTTATAAACTGAATGTAAAGACCAATCTAACAACCTTGGTGTATCGAGCAAGGCCCCTAACCCTCATGATGATTTAAATAACATTCGTAAATAATGAATCGTATTCATATTTAGTAAGGAATATTTTTACATAATTTATTTAAATGATGAATTTCGAAAAAACTTATTCTACAGATCAGGGACGACCTTATCTGAAGATTTCCTATCAAGAGGCAGATGACTATTTAGCGGTGGAATGGCTAGGGTATATCAGTGCTCAGTTTGTAATGGAAGGCTCTAATGCAATCATAGAAGCAGCCAAGGTTTGTGGTACGGCTCAGTTTCTATCCGACAAAACCACCGTACAGGGCACTTACAAAAAAACCAACCAATGGTTAGAAGAAGACTGGTTTCCTAGGGCTATAGCGGCTGGATTAAGGTTTGGAGCTTCGCTTTTGTCAGAGAATATTTTCAGCCAAATGTCAAGCAAAGACCTGGAAGAACGGGTACAAGGAGGAGGAATGATATACAAAAACTTTGCTAACAAAGAAGATGCGGTGAACTGGCTAAAAGATAAAAAAATGAAAGTATCGCTTTAGTAGCGTATTAGAAACCTATAATTGAGGGAATTTGTACTAAACACACTGCCACAATGCTTACCTTTTTCATCATAATTATCAATTAGACAATCTTATAACAAAAAAAGCCCACAAATATACATTTGTAGGCAATATCCAGCTCAACGATTCGGCGTAAATGATTATTCGCCTTTTGGTTGATTTTTTTCGTAACGACGCATCACCGTTTCGGCTTTCTTGATTTGACCCAAGTGGTAGCTTTTCTTAGCTACTTTTGCACCACCTTTTTCTACAGTGATTTCACGGTCTTTGTTCTTTAAAATCTTTTTAGCAATTCTTTTATTCATGACGCTTTCAACACATTTAGGGGGATGTCCTCCAGAAAATTTTTCAAAAAAAGTACGCAAAAGTACAGAAGTTTCGTGGTAACTTCAAAAAATTAGCGAATCAACTTCGAAAATATCTTTTTAAAAAGTACAATTTTAGGATATTGAGGGAGATTCATTATTTTTGTTGTATATACATTTTTGGTGAACCGTTAGCAATAAAACAAATGCAAAACCCTGAGATACAAGAATTTGGTATTATTCTATTATTTATCATTGGTGGGATTGTATTTGTAGCCATTACTTTTTTTATAAGTTACTTGGTTCGTCCTAACCGCCCCAACCCCGAAAAACTCACCACTTACGAATGCGGTGAAGATGCTGTAGGAAATGTTTGGGGGCATTTCAATATCCGCTTTTACCTGGTAGCCTTGCTGTTTGTATTGTTTGAGGTAGAAATTTTATTTTTATTCCCCTGGGCTACAGTCTTTGGCCAAAAAGAATTGATTGAGGGCACCCAAGGGCAGTGGGGGTGGTTTGCTTTCGTAGAGGTTTTCGTTTTTGTGGGTATCTTGGCTCTGGGGCTTGCTTATGCCTGGGCCAAGAGGTATTTGGACTGGGTAAAACCTGCTCCACAAAAGCCCGACTATGTGTCTAAGATCCCTGCCAGTGCTTATGACAAGATCAATCAACAAAGCCACGTGAAGCAGACAACAGCCGAAGTAGAATAAGCCTATGCCTCACACTTGGCTATCTCATTACATCTCTCAATGTCTTGATCAGTGGCAAAATATTCCAAGTCACCATCGGAATTTTGTATATTTAGCCAATAATCATTATCATAATGTCAGATCTGGTGCGTTATAACATTACCAATCT
>CALDJV010000382.1 GCA_937899305.1 uncultured Cytophagaceae bacterium | reverse complement strand
TTTGTAATTTTATTGGCGAACAGCAAGGTTATCCAAGTGCGTATGAACTGCCCGAGTTTGTTGGAGAAGACAGCAAAGGTGGTGGCAGTACTGGTGGTACGGTGGCTGATCGTGATGAATTATTTGATGAGGCTGCTCGTATCATTGTGATGCATCAACAAGGTAGTACCTCCCTCTTACAAAGACGTTTGAAGCTAGGATACAACCGAGCCGGCCGTTTGATAGATCAGCTTGAACAAGCGGGTATTGTAGGCCCTTTTGAAGGCAGCAAAGCCCGTGAAGTGCTCATTCCTGATGAATATAGTCTCGAGCGTTTGCTGAATGAAATTAGTAACAATGGATAAATTTTAACCTCATTCAAATACTAGAATTGACTATACCACAGTTTTATTGCTAAACAATTAAACGAAATATAAGGGAGGATGCAATAAATAGTCTCCCTATTAGAGTCAGTGATTTTGCGAATAGATGAGGCTATTTTTTACGCCCATAGCAGCGCTACGGGCAAGAAAAATAACGAAATATATTCGTGAAAGAACGACTACTAATTGGGTATGTTATTTTTTAGATACTCCCTAAAGTGAATGGTCTAAGTAAAAGACCAAGAAATAAAGGACTAAGAAACTAGAAAATTCCGATTATCATGAAATTTAGAAATACAATATTCTTGTTGGCATTAGGGTTATTTACTTTTTCTAACTTACAGGCCCAACAAGACGCAAAGGCCAAACAAGTGTTAGATGCGGTCAAAAACAGGTATAATAAGATGAAATCCTTTGGGGCTTCCTTCAAATACACGCTGAAAAGTACCACTGGAGTAACAGATGACTTCTGGGGCAGCATTACAGTCGCCAAAAAAATGTTTCGAATGAAGGCTGGAGGGCAAGAAGTAATGACCGATGGGGTGACTCAGTGGACTTATATGAAAGAGACCAATGAGGTAAATGTTACTGAGTACGAACCGGACGAAGGGCTTACTCCCAATAAGATTTACTCTATTTATGAACAAGGTTTTAAGTACCGTATGCTTCCTGCAGAAAGTAAAGGTATCTATCACACCATCGAGATGGTACCTCAAGACCGTAACAAGTTTCAGTTAACCAAGCTAAAAATTAAGGTGAAGAAAGCAAATAACACCATTATGGGTTGGGAAACTTATGAAAAAAGCGGAAATCGCTATGTATATACCGTATTGAAATTTATTGAGCATAAAAACGGACTATCCAAGAAGTTTTTTCAGTTTAACAAGAGCAAATACCCTGGGGTAGAATACAACGATTTGAGATAGTCAATTCCATATTATCATTACAAGGGTAGGCCGTAAATTATTTTACTCCTACCCTTTTTTTGTTTCTGAGTAGGGCTTGTTAACTTTGATTTTGACTATTAACTTCCTTACATCAATGACAAAAGAAGCGCTCTATCAACAAATACTCGCCAAACAATCGTATCTCTGTGTTGGTTTAGATTCGGATCAAGAAAAAATCCCGGCCCGTTTTCATTCTGAAGCCAATCCAGTACTCACCTTTAACAAGTTTATAATTGACCAAACCGCTGATTTTTGTGTTGCTTATAAGATAAATACCGCATTTTACGAAAGCAACGGAGCAGCAGGCTGGGAGACAATGGCCGCCACCTTAGATTATATTCCTCAAAATATATATACCATTGCCGATGCCAAACGGGGTGATATTGGCAATACGGTACATCAATATGCCAAGGCTTTCTTCAAAACCTTAGACTTTGACTCTATCACAGTGGCTCCTTATATGGGGAAAGATTCCGCAAGCCCTTTTTTGGAATATTCCAACAAATGGGTCATTCTATTGGCACTTACATCTAACCCTAGTAGTGCGGACTTTCAATTCTTGAACATCAATCAAGACCAAACGAAATTGTTCGAGCAAGTCCTCAAAACATCCCAAGAGTGGAGCACTGACCAAAACATGATGTATGTAGTGGGTGCCACTCAAGCAGACATGCTCCAGAAGATTAGAAACATTGTACCTGATCATTTTTTATTAGTTCCTGGAGTAGGTGCTCAAGGGGGAAGTTTACAGGAGGTTTCCCAATATGGAATGAACAACCAAGTGGGTCTGTTAGTTAACTCATCGAGAGGAATTATATTTTCGGAAAACCCAAAAGAGTCGGCTCGTAAACTTCAGCAAGAGATGGCTCAATATCTCGAAAATTACCACAAAAATAAAGCTTCGTGAACGCAATAGCCAAGTACTTGGTACAGTTTGTATCTAATTATGAGCAAGAAATCGCTTACCTTATCACCTGAATAATTGAAATTATACTAAAAAAACAATTCTATTTATAAATTAAGGCATTTTAACATCAAATAAACACAATTTATTGAGTAGCAGTTTTTTAGGCTTTTAAATCAAGCACAAAATCACCTTACTTACTGATAATCAGATACTTAATTAAAACAACCCAAAATCAATTATTTATTAAGCACAATGAGTATATCCCCTACTTTAGTTTACGATAAGCTAGAAGAAATTATCGGATACTTTATCACCGAATTGGAAAATTACCCGGAAGAAAAATTTCAGTATAAACACGATCAGGAAATCTGGTCACTCGCTCAAATGTATCAGCACTTGTACACCGCTTCTACTTTTTTTATGTACAGTGTGGGCAATTGTTTACAACAACGTAAGGGAAGCCAAGAAGGAAGTAAAACTCCCACCGGAATTGGGCTATATCAAAAAAATAGTTTTCCTGATATAAAAATCAAACAACCCAAGGAATGGACTCGAGGAGCTCCCGAAGCAAAATCCAAATCAGAAACAGCTCAACAATGGCAAATGCTTTTACCAAAACTCAAATCATTGGCTGAACAAATTTTGCAAGATGATGGAAGCTATAAAAACAACCATGTCATTTTTGGGATGCTCAACGCCGCGGAATGGTACCAACAAATAGAAATGCACATTCGGCATCACCTGAAGCAAAAAAAGGAATTGGAAGGTTTTGCAGGCCTTGATCAAAATCAGTTTCAATATAAAGAGGCTTATCCTTAGGCATTATATTATCATAGAGTAATAAATAACAATTCAAAACGAACTATAAAATTATCAAATCAATTAATTATTGAATATATGAATTTATAGACAAGATAAGTCTATACAAAATCAAAAACTTAAAGTACTGACTATTAACCATATAATCTAAGGCACCACGAAATAACCCAATGTATATCACTGTTGACGAATACAGAGTCTATTCAATCAATTGAAAACATTTTGATTTTGACATCATGAACCACTTTGACCAACACCTCAATCTAAGGGCTCGTCACCCTAATTTTCAGGAGTTTATAGACTTCAATCATTCTGAAAGCCAAAGGGTAAGAGAAAATTTTAAAACCACCCTAAAAAAATTTAGGGAAAGTTCATTGAATGTTTGTAAA
>CALDJV010000381.1 GCA_937899305.1 uncultured Cytophagaceae bacterium | reverse complement strand
ACGCATGGCAGCAAGAAATTAGTCAAATGGATTAAGTTATTTATGTAGTTTTACTAAGCAATCAATCATTGTTCTTTTTTTGCTGTTGGCGTAGCTTTTTCAAATACTCTTCTTGCTGTTTTTTGATGCGTTCTTGCTGCTCTTTTAGCTTACGCTGGTAGGCTTCCTGCTGTTTGCGAATACGCTCTTGTTCCTCTTTGAGTCTTTTTTGGTACTCCTCTTGCCGTTTCTTGGCTTGCTCTCTCAGTTTGCGTAAATACTCTTGTTCTTGCTCATAATAGGCTCTGCGAATAGAATCTTCTCTCCTCCGAAGTTCTTCCAACTGAATCTTATTGCGAATGCCCCAATAAGCATCACGAGCTGCAATGTGGTTGGGGTCCTGATCCATGGCCAACTTCAAGATTTTCATGGCTTCCTGATCACGGTTTTGATAAGTATAGCAAAGTCCCAGGTAATAGCGGGTTCGCTCAAATGTGGGATCATATTTTAAGGTGTTTTCTAAATACTCGGTGGCTTCGTCAGACTTACCCAACTTCAGAGTATATTGCCCCAGGTAATAACTTGCCTGGTAAATCTCAGGGTTAGACTCGTACGTTTTTTTATAATACACCCTAGCACTGTCTTTTTTACGCCTTAGGCGAAAAGCCTCGGCTTTATTATAGTTCAGGTAATCGTGGGTGGGTTCATATTTGAGCCCCATACTGGCATACTTGATCGCAGTTTTATACATTTCGTATTGATTGTACAAGGTAGCCAAACTATTGTATGCATTGGCATAATCGGGGCGCTTGCGGATAGCCCGAAATAAAAAATATTGGGCATTGGCCGTATCTTTTCGTTGCAGTGCGAGGTTCCCCTTTATAAAATCAATTCGAGGATCTTTAGGCAACACTTCAGTAGCCAAATTGAGGGTTTTGCTCGATTCGTCAAACTTTTTATTGATCAGAAGTAGCTCTCCAGATTGAATCATCACCTCTGGATTGCGAGGATCTAGTTTACGCGCTTCCAAAATGGCTCCCAATGCTTTGTCAAACTCTTTGTTTTTCTGGTATACCTGCGAGAGCAAAAAATAATATTTAGGTTTTTGATTGCTCCGCTCAATGGCCTTTTGTAAATCGTCAAAGGTATTGGCTAAATTTTGTTTTTGATAATGATACAAGGCCCGTTTGTAGTAGTTTTCTCCACTTTTCGGATAATCTTCTATAGCATCGTTCAATGCGGTGAGACTGGCTGCCGATACGTAGTTTTCGGGGTTGGGCACATCATAAATGGTGTCGTTTTCGCGTACATAACGATCACAAGAGCACAATGCCAGGGTAGACATCAACAATAATAACAAGCTTTTGCGCATGGGCCATCAATGGTTTTCAGTTTTTGTTGGTAAATTGTCCATCAAAGTACCAACCAAGGCGTTTTTTATAAAATTATGACAACGAAGTTAAAGAATAAAATCCAGACCTTGAATTTCGTCTCCATCTAATTTATGGTGGTTCAATACTCAATCAAAATTCCGGGCCGTAAACGATAAATATGTTTCTCATCTTCTTCAGATAAATTCGTTTGTCCGATTTTAATGTTTCGCAGGTTCTTCAAGTCACTCAATTCATCCGGTATTTCGCTAATTGGATTACCCGAAATATCCAGGCTTTTGAGGTTTTCCAACTGAGTTACTTCCAAGGGGAATGCCTCAAAAGCATTGTTTTTCAAACTTAAACCATGCAGCGACTTTAGATGACCAATTTCAGAAGGCAAGCTTTTGAGGCGATTGTTACCCAGGCTTAAACTAAATAGCCCTTTTAGTTCGCCAATCCCTTTTGGCAGTGTTTCAAGATCATTTCCATAATAATCGAGGTACTCCATTTTTTGCAATGCAAAAACGCCCTCTGGGAATACTTCAAATTGATTGTGGCCAGCCGTTAGTAATATCAAAGATTGTAGATTTGCTATTTCTTTGGGCAAATCTACCAGTTGATTATTGCTAATATTTAGCATCTCTAAATTATGTAAATTCCCTATTTCGGCAGGCAGAAAGGTCAGTTGGTTGTGCCCAATGCTCAACTCGGTTAAACCTTGTAAATCACCTATTTCGGTTGGCAAAGCCGCCAATTGTTTTCGAGCTAAATGCAGCTTTTCAAGTTTTCGACAAGTTTTAATCGCCTGTGGTATCGCTGGGTGGTATTTCCTTCCGGCAATCATCAATTCCCTCAGAGAGGCTAGATAATCGGATTCCAGCCCATGCTCAAAACATAATAATGGATGTTTTCGCAATAGTTTGGCTACCTTTCTATCATAACACTTCTGAAGTCCTACACATAATTGAAAGGCCAATAGTATATTGGCCCTCTCATTACTTTCCAGTAATTGGGTTATTTTGATGTTTTTGTCTGTCACGTACTAATGATTCCTCTTTTTCCTCAATATTTTGCCCCACTTGGAGCATCTTTATATTACTTCCCTTGAGTTTTTTTCAACACCAGAACACATCTGAATTGAAAAAGACCGATGAGATGTATGTTCTAAACGATATAAATTTAAGTAAATTAGGAAGTTGAGTCAAATAATGATCAGACAAAGGAAAATCATGATTAAATATGGGATTACTCTAACAATTTTTGCAACAATCCTTTTACCCTCTTGGGGTCTCTTTTAGGTAATGAAAGTATTTTAGTACCATTCTGTACATAATGCAGGTATTGTAAACCAGCCTGGTTGGCGTCATATCTACCATCGGGAGTGGTTATAACCCAAGCTTTCTTATTGGGAAATGCGGTATAAATAGTGGCTTTAAGTTGCTGGGTTTTGGCGTCTTTCAAGTAAATATTAGGATCATTATCTCTTTTGCCTTTCATTGCCGTCACTTTTTCTGGCTTGTCGAACGAATAGGGTTTCCCAGACAACGTAATTTGAATGACCTTGGTACGGTCGGAGGCGTATTGAACAGGAATGTGCCCGACCGCCGAACCAGGTATTTCGTATAATAACTTACCCGTTTTGACTTCCCAAACCATCAGGAAGTGCGTATTTACACTTAACAATATAGATTGATCCTTAGAAAGGACCGGATAATAGTGGGATGCCCCATTTTTCACAACAAATTCTTGGATCAGTTGCCCAGTGTTTAAATCTTTCAATGCCAACCGATTGTGGGCCTTAGAAGATACAAATAACTGACGTTCAGGCCACCAAGCCTCTATATCTCCGGTTTTGGGTAATTCAAGACTTTGCCCCAATTGCTCGGTTTGTACATTCCATACCCGCATCACCTTATTTGCGTTCAAACTGTAAATATATAGCCCATCCCTCGAGAACCTGACCTGTTTGATTTGGATCGAGTCTTTCTTAAAAGTCTTAAGTATTTTATTTGTTTTTATATCCAATAATTTGATCGCACCATTTGAAAGTCCTATCAGTACTTGTTTCTCGTCTGGTGAAAAAACGCCATCATTGACCCTGAGTACTCCTTCAAACTCTCTCGTTTTACGAAAAAGCCCAGAAGTAAATGCGACATCTAACACTACTTGTCCAGGTTGATTACCAATCACCCGAGCTTTGCTCAATCCTTTGGGATTGACAAGTAGTATTTTTGATGCATCTTGAGTCACCCCCTTCAATAGTTCATCAGAAGATATATTTTTATAAATTTGCAAGCGTTTTTGCTTGTCTAAATCCCATAGCTGGATGTTGTTGATAGTCTTGATGATGGCTTGTTTTCTATTTTTCAAATAAAAAACCCCCTCAGAGAGATAATCAAGCGGATTATCCAGGTTTACCACCTGAAGCAGTTTACCGGTTTTGGTATCCCATATTTTGAAAGAAGCATCTACCGATCCGGTAAATATTTTTGAATCATCAGGAGAGAAAGCAACGGTCTCTATAAAGGATGAGTGTCCTTGTTGTACCATCAAGCGTTTTTTCTGCGCAAAGCTTTGACCAACCAAAAGCGTCAATAATAAGCATAATTTGGAAATGGTTTTTAAGTTTGTTTTCATATCACTTTTAATTTAAAGATACCTCATGGAGGCTTATTTTGTTTATCACCCCTATAAAATAAAAATGCTTCAAAGCTGAGTAGGATATACTCAGGTTCGAAGCATTTAGTAACACATTCGCAATAACTGTCTGGTTTTCGGAAAAAGTTTGTTTGTCAGGCGACTTACAAAATCGGCTAATAGCAGG